>JAQYVS010000207.1 GCA_030145365.1 Desulfofustis sp.
TGACCGGTCATAGACTTCAGAAATAAAGCAGACGTGTATGTTCTTGGGTAAAAGATCGGAGATGGCATTTCACGATACCATCTCCGATTTCAGGAAATCAGAATAGTTTTATGCCGCGTCCTGCTTTTCGTCATTCGAGACCTGATACATATGAACATCCTGTTGCGGGTACGGAATGGAAATTCCGGCTTCGTCAAAAGCAAGTTTGATTTTTTCCGTCAGTGAAAATTTCACATCCCAGTAATCCTCTGTATTCACCCATGGCCGGACAACAAAATTAACCGATGAATCAGCCAGTTCAGCAACAGCAACTGTAACCGGCGGATCACTGAGAACTTTTGGTTCTTTTTGTACGAGCTCCAATAGAATCTGTTCTGCTCCTTTAATATCGTCGTCATAACCAATGCCGAAGACCATATCAATGCGTCTGGTTGAGTTAGCAGTGATATTGGTAATGGTCCCGCTGGAGACGATACTGTTGGGAATGATTTTACGCTGATTGTCCGCAGTATTCATCACCGTGTTAAATATGGTTATTTCTTCCACCGCACCCGTTTCCCCGGCCACAGTGACCACATCGCCGACCTTGAACGGCCTGAAGAAAATCAGCATAACTCCGGCTGAAAAATTGGCCAGTGAGTCTTTTAACGCCAGACCAATTGCCAGACCGGCGGCACCGACAACGGTGAGAAAAGAAGTGGTATTGATACCGAGTTGTCCTGCCGCGGCAATAACGACTGCCGTCAGCATTGCATAATAGACAATATTGCGCAGAAATTTGGTCAACGTTATATCGACATCATGACGATCCATGACCACGACAAAGAACGACGCCAGTTTCTTGGCCAGCCAGTTTCCTATAAGCAGGACAAGTGCTGCAGCAACCAGCTTTAGTCCCCAGGTGATAAAAATTTCGCTAAACATCCAGTCTTCCATGATCGTATCTCCTCTTCTTAAGTATCACTTTTTAATTACTCGTATTGTCTCGATAAATTCAAGTTTCCAGCAACTGAATATGAACTGCCTCAGTGCGATTATTGTTTTCCGGATTCTGGACAATATCAAATTCAAAAATCTGACTGGAATCGAGAAAAACTGCATCATTAACGACATTTGATTTGGAACAGTGAAAAAACACGGTTTCCGTATGCAGTCCATCTTTCTTCAATATATAATAACGCATAAAACCAAATCCGCGATCCTGATTATAATTGATAGGTATACCGCGCTTCCCGGTACCTCCTTCAGAGGGTATGGGCAGCAGTCCCGGAATTAAAAAACCTGAGAGGTAACTGTCTGCCACCTCTTTAAGTTCCTTACTTACATTATTAAAGCCAATCACCTCAACCCGGCAGCCCATATTCTGTAAGGCCAGAACCAGTCGAATAAAATCGCCGTCACCGGTGAGTAAGATGATTCGATCCAGATTTCGTGCCTGGAGTACCGCGTCAATTGCCAGGTCCATATCGGCATTGGCCTTGGTGGTCAAAACGCCTTCGTCATCGACAAAATGTTTGACATACTTTTTTATCACCTTGAACCCGCATTGGCGGACGATATCATGGTAGTTGTAGAGTTTCAGACGATAATCGGCATCTTCCTTGGTCCGAGTGCGGTCTTCAGCCAGATAGGAGTTGGCCCTGAGCAGCGTTGAATTTCCGGCATTGGCAAGATCCACCAGAATATCGTACCGCATCCCGTAGCCCCCGCAGAGGCGTATGTTTTCAGCATCGACGTATATACCGGTCTTCAGCATCGATTTATTCTCTTTAAGAATGTATCCCTTATTCCCATTCGATGGTCGCTGGCGGTTTGGAAGAGATGTCGTAAACCACCCGGTTGACACCGCGAACCTCATTGATAATCCTGGTGGAAATGATACCCAGGATCTCATAGGGGACTTTCGACCAGTCGGCTGTCATAGCGTCCCTGGAATCGACGCAACGAATGGCGATCACATGCTCATAGGTGCGCCCGTCTCCCATGACCCCGACGGTCTGAATCGGCAGCAGGACGGCGAATGATTGCCAGACCTTGCGATACCAGCCATGTTTTTTCATCTCATCCAGGACAATAACATCTGCCTGTCGCAGGATGTTGAGTCGGTCCCTGGTGATCTCTCCCATGATCCTGATGCCCAGGCCCGGTCCGGGAAACGGCTGTCGATAAATCGCCTCCGCCGGCAATCCGAGCTCAAGCCCAAGTTCACGTACTTCGTCTTTAAACAGCTCCCGCAGTGGTTCAATCAGATCCAGTTTCATCACTTCCGGCAGACCGCCCACGTTGTGATGGGACTTGATGGGTGCTTCGCCGCGAAAAGATACCGACTCTATCACATCCGGATACAGCGTACCTTGGGCCAAAAATCTGACATTGCCAATTTTTCCGGCTTCTTCTTCAAATATCTTGATAAATCCCAGGCCAATTTTCTTTCTTTTGATCTCCGGATCCGCTATCTGATCCAATTCGGACAAAAAGAAATCAGTTGCCTCAACATCGATCACGTTGAGTTTGCTTTTTTCCCGGAAAAATCGCAAAATCGCTTCAGATTCTCCGGTTCGCATCAAGCCGTTATTCACATAAATACAGGTGAGCTGATCTCCTATGGCTCGATGGACGATAGCCGCCGTAACAGAAGAATCAACTCCGCCTGAAAGAGCACAAATGACGCGCTCACTACCCACTTTCTCTTTGAGAGCCGCCACCGTGGTTTCAATAAAGGAATGCATGGTCCATTCCGGCTTGCATCCGCAGAAACCAAAAATAAAATTGCGTAGCACATCAATACCGATCAGTGTATGCGCCACTTCTGGATGAAACTGGACCGCCACAAACGGTTCTTCCCGGTGCTTCAAGGCTGCAAACGGGGAATGACTGCTTACCGCCGTTGCTTCAAATCCTTCTGGAACCACTTCCACCCGGTCACCATGGCTCATCCAGACCTGATGGCGTACGTCTCCTGTTTCCAGACCGGCAAAGAGCCCATCGGTGTTTAAAAGCTCTAACTCAGCCTTGCCAAATTCACGCTTCTCGGCCTTTTCCACTTGCCCGCCACGCTGCAGAATCATGAGCTGGGCACCGTAGCAGATACCAAGGATAGGAATCCGTAGATTTAAAATTTCCGGATCCGAGTGTGGCGCATCCTGGTCGTATACCGAACAAGGACCACCTGAAAGCACAATTCCCGCCGGTTTCATTTGTTTAATGGCAGTAAGCGAAGTCGAGTAGGGATGGATTGCGCAATATACTTTCTGCTCTCTGATACGCCGGGCAATAAGCTGGGTTGTCTGGGATCCAAAATCAAGAATGAGGATCATCTCACCAATACTCATATCGTCACAGCTCTCTTATTAATGTTGTTTGCTCAAATTACGCCATTCGATAATTAGGCGCTTCCTTGGTGATGATTACATCGTGAACGTGGGATTCACGCAGGCCTGCTGCTGAGATTCGGACAAATTTCGCCTTTTCCTGCAACTCATCAATCGTTGCAGCTCCAACGTAGCCCATACCCGATCTAAGACCGCCGAGCAATTGATAAATCACGTTGGTCAAGGGGCCACGATACGGCACTTTACCTTCAATTCCTTCGGGGACAAGCTTAGAAGTGGCGCTGGTCTCCTCTTGAAAATAGCGATCCGATGAGCCCTCTGCCATTGCTCCAAGAGAGCCCATGCCGCGATAGCCCTTGTATGTCCGGCCCTGATATAAAAACGTCTCTCCAGGGGTTTCATCGGTTCCGGCAAACAGACTGCCGATCATAATCGATGATGCACCGGCACCAATTGCTTTGGCAATATCCCCCGAGTGTTTTATGCCTCCGTCGGCAATAACAGGTATATCGTGTTTCTTGCCGACTTTGACACAACCTCGCAGTGCCGTAACCTGGGGAACACCAACACCTGCGACAATTCTGGTTGTGCAGATTGACCCCGGCCCAACTCCGACCTTTATTGCATTTACACCTGCGTTGATCATATCTTCAGCCGCCTCGGCCGTGGCTATATTTCCAGCAATAATCTGCAAGTTGGGAAAAGCGCCCCGCACTGCTTCAATGGCCCTGATCACTCCTGCTGAATGCCCATGCGCCGAATCGAGAACTACCACATCAACTCCGGCCTGAACCAGTTTTTCGGTATGAGCTTCAAGCTGATCGCCCACCCCGATTGCGGCACCGACCAGCAATCTGCCAAACTCATCTTTGGCGGCCAGGGGATACTTCTTGATCTTTTCAAGATCCTTGATCGTTATCAGCCCTTTCAGGTTACCCTCATCGTCTACTACCAGGAGCTTTTCAATTCGATGTTCATGCAGCAGGGCTTTGGAATGCTCAAGGTCTATACCGACCTCGGCCGTAACCAGATTTTTACTGGTCATGACATCCGAAACCCTGAGATCATTGTCCGAGACAAAACGTAGATCCCGGTTGGTGACGATACCGACGAGTTTGCCCTCGTGCAATACGGGCAGGCCGGAGATTTTATATCGGGCCATAATTTGCTGGACCTCGGCCACTGACTGATCACGCCCAACCACAATCGGATCGATAATCATTCCCGACTCAGACTTCTTGACCCGCTCAACCTCAAGTGTCTGCTGGTCAATGCCCATGTTTTTATGAACAATGCCGATGCCCCCTTCACGGGCCATAGTGATCGCTGCAGCAGACTCTGTTACCGTATCCATTGCTGCACTGATGAGCGGTGTGTTCAAGTTGATGCCCTGGGTGAGCCTGGTTTGAAGTAAAACCTCATTGGGAAGGACTTTGGAGGCAGACGGCACCAACAGCAGATCGTCAAAAGTTAGTGCCATTTCAATATTATCTGGTAACATAGGTAACTCCTTTTATGGACAATTCCTTCCAAGCACCTGAAACTCTTGGAAAATATTGGATTTGGGCAGAGACATCACGACTATTTTAAATCATTGTAACAAAAAAGCTCAACAGTTTTAAAATCGATACGATTTAACCTGGTTTTGCAGAAAGCGACATCCCGGATTAATGGAAATTTGCTCATAGATAACAATTTATGATTCTAGAAATACACGACCATAATCCCCAACTCCGCTATATCCGAAGAGTTGTTGATCTGATCAACCATGGTGGTGTTATCTGTTACCCAACCGAAACCGGTTATGGAATCGGTTGTGATATTTTTAACCCGAAGGCGATAAAAAAAATCGTCAGGCTGAAAAAAAGACCGCCCAGTAAACCTTTTTCATTTATGTGCTATGATTTGAAAAACATCAGTGAATACGCACATGTATCAAACACGGCCTATCGTCTGTTGAAAAAAAACCTGCCCGGGCCGTATACCTTTGTCCTACCCGGCACCAAACTTGTTCCCAAAGTTATGACCACCAAACAGAAGACAGTGGGTATACGGGTACCCTCCAACATCATTTGTCAGACGCTGTTGGAAGAGCTTGGCTCGCCAATTATCAATACAAGTATTCCGGTGGATGACGATACGGCACCGCCCACAGAGGCCTTCGAGATTGAGATGCTTCTGAACAACCGGGTCGATCTGGTCATCGACGGCGGTCCGGTTTATCCGGATCCCTCATCGGTTATCGACCTGACCGGGAGCAGTCCAGAGATACTCAGGGAAGGCAAAGGAGATGTTAGCCCTTTCCGTTAATCAGCGCCTCTTTCAGAGATTTACTCATGGTGAAGTGGATTGTCTTCCGCTCGCCGATATCCATCATCACGCCAGTCCGTGGATTTTTGGTCTGCCGTGCCTTACGGTTTCTGGTCGAAAAGCTGCCGAATCCCCGCAGTTCCACGCGCCGTCCCTCGGATAATGCCTCGGCCATCGATTCCAGAATAATATCTACAGCGACACTGACATCCTGTTTATGGATGGTGAGATTGTCGCTTATTTTATCAACTAGTTCCTTTTTTAACATGCTCATTGGTTCATCAACCTCTAAAGCTGGGATATAAAAAAAGGTTGCCTCGTCGTAAACGAACGAAACAACCTTTACCTTCTATGTTGCAAGACAACAGGTTTATTCCTCTGTCTTGGGACCTCCCTCTGCAGCTGCCTTTAACAGGTCACCGAATGTGGCCGGAGCAGCTTCGGCTATTTCAGCCTCAGCCTTCTTGATCTTCTCAACGGCCTCGGCTTCACCTTCATCTTCAAGTGTTTTTACGGAAAGGCCGATCTTGCGATCCTTTGCCGACACATTGATGACGATGGCCTTGAGCGTATCGCCAACATTGTAATGCTCGGCCGGGCTTTTGACCTTGTCTTTGGGAATCTCAGAGACATGTACAAGTCCCTCGATGCCTTCTTCAAGTTTCACAAACACACCGAAATCGGTGACATTGGTGATCTCACCTTCAACGACGGTTCCTGAGGGGTAGTTGTTGTAAGCGGTTTGCCAGGGATCGGGAGTGAGTTGCTTGACGCCCAGGGAGAAACGTTCGTTCTCCTTATCGATTTTCAAAACTACCGCCTGGATAGTATCACCCTTGGCGTATTTTTCAGCCGGATGCTTGATGCGCTCCGTCCAGGAAAGATCTGAGACATGGATAAGACCGTCAATACCTTCCTCAATACCGATAAAGACACCGAAGTCGGTAATATTTTTAATCTTTCCTTCAATAATGGCGCCGACCGGATAGCTCTCGATAACCATATCCCAGGGATTGGGCTGGAGCTGCTTCATGCCTAAAGATATCCGCTTGGTTTCCGGTTCGATGTTCAAGACCATGATTTCAATCTGGTCACCGACGGTAACAATTTTGGACGGATGCCTCGGCTTTTTCGACCAGGTCATCTCAGAGACGTGGATAAGTCCTTCGACCCCTTCCTCAAGTTCAACAAAGACACCGTAATCGGTAACGGAAACGACAGCACCAACCGCTTTTTCAGCAACCGGATAACGATCGGTTACCGTAGCCCAAGGATCCTCTCGCAACTGCTTGATTCCCAGGGAAACGCGGTCATTTTCCCGATCATATTTAAGAACTTTAACTTCAACTTCCTGCCCTACTTTATAAAGCTTGGCCGGATGAGAAACCCGTCCCCAGCTCAAATCGGTGATATGGCACAACCCGTCCATACCGCCCATATCAATAAACAGACCGTAATCGGTAATATTGGTGACCGAACCAGCAATAACCTGATTTTCTTCGAGGCGGGAACGCATCTCTTCACGCAGTTTATTGCGCTCTTCTTCGAGGATTGCCCGGCGGGAGATAACCACGTTGTTACGTTTACGGTTGAATTTAAGAATCTTAAAGTCATATGCCTGACCGATCAAACCATCAAGATCTTTAACAGGCCTGAGATCAATCTGAGAATAGGGTAGAAAAGCAGGTACGCCTATATCTACGGACATACCGCCCTTGACCCGGCTCTCAATATTACCCTGAATCGTACCGTCAGCTTCCTGGATTTTAGCGATATCTTCCCATACCTTGATAGCAATCGCCTTTTCACGCGACAGGAGAAGTCCGCCTTCATCCTTGCGGCGTTCAACAAACACCTCAATGGTGTCACCGACGCCGATGTCTTCGGCATCGTCTAAACGAAACTCAGATTTAGGAATGTAACTCTCAGCCTTATCCCCCACATCAACAAGATAGCAATCATCATCTTCACCGATGATTGTGCCCATGGCCACTTTTCCGACCTCGACAACCTTATTGTTTTCTTCCATTTCGAAAAGCTCGGCAAAACTCAGCTCTTCACTGTTCTCTGTCTGATTTGATTGATTGGTTTCTTCTGTCATTGGTTCTACTCGCAGTGCAACTTCCGCCACACAGTTTAATGATTAATCTTCGCCTGTTACTACAGACACTAAAAATACTGAAGGGGTGCGACCCCAGTTTTAGATGGCAACCCCAACAAAAGAATTTGATTTTATACCATGAAAATGATGGAGAGACAAGGTTTTATTGGTCCTAAGACAAAACCATGGGTGAGTGTAATGTAATTCGGCGGGATTTATTGACTAGGCTACTCATTTATAACGATTGCAGCTCATTTATCCAACAGCTCAGGACCCTTTTCCACAGGCAATCCGACACGTCTCCAGGCTTCAATTCCCCCGTCAAGATTGTACACTTCCTGATACCCTCTGCTGATCATCACTTTACCGGCAAAATAACTGCGTCCGCCGACTGCACAAACAAGCATGATCGGCTGATCAGCATCGGTCTCAAATTTACCTCGTATAACATCGCCAACCGGCACTAATTTGGAGCCGGAGATTCTAACCTGCTTTCGTTCCTGGGGAGTTCTGACGTCAAGAATCAAAATATCTTTATTTTGTTCAATAATCGATGCGGCCTCAACAGCCGATATCGTCCTAAACACCGGCTGAACTTTCGATTTTTCAGCGGGCTGATTTTCCACCACAGGAGCCGCATTCTGCTCAACACCACTGGTACCGAACGCTAATAACAACGATAAAGACAAGAACATGATAATAAACAGATATGATCGTTTCATAAAAGGTCGATAACTACCGCACGTAACGGTCAGGGGATTAAGACGAGAACCGTAAGGCTCTGGCAACTGGTTACCAGTAATTTTAAAGATACGGATAAGACAGCAACCGACCTACGAAGGGATGGAATTATTTGCCCTGTATTTTCAATTCATCCATATATGGCCCAAAAAGCTCCTCATACTCAGGAATCGCTTTACGCAATATAATACCGAAATAAGACATGTCACTTTCATTGACCACAAGATTTGCGGAGTTCGACAGGGCTTGAATATTATAAAATGTCTTAAATTCAGGGCCAAACAGAATATAGAAAATATAGCGCCTGCGGTCCATTTCCAGTGAACACATATAGTTATGCAGCGGGTTGCCGGCAAGTTCGCCATTGGCAGCTCCCGCATGCATGACAACACAGGTATAGTTGGAAAACTGCATTCTGTTGACAATCTGGGCAGGATCATCAGCCGCTTCGGCCTGATAGCCAAGTCCGCTCAATGCAGCTGAAATTTGATCCCGGGTCTCCCCCGGCTTCATCAGCACAATTGCACGGGGAATATCGGCAACAACATCTTCTGCCTCAAATGCCCCTTCCTGCAGCCAGGAGGTATCCGGCGGCGGTGGCGGATGGATCGACCCGGCAGATGTTGCTCCACGGATTCCCAGATCTTCCCTGGCCAGTGCAATAGCTTCTCCGCATTGACTGCATTTGAGACGAAGTTTCTGACCGGGTTGAAGCTTTTCCAGACTCGCTTCCAGTTTGGCATTGGAGCTATGGGCTTTACCGCAAGCGCTACATGTAATCTTCATAACCGTCTCTCTCCTGCTGACATTCAGGTCTATCTAGTAACCCAGTGAATCTTCTTCCTCATCTTCCATGCCGAGATCTTTAAGCGACGAGGTTGCTTCTCCCCGAGCTGCTTTAATCTGGTCAATGCCTCGGAAAATTTCATTCCGATAGGAACAATATCTGACTGCTGTTTCCTCGGTAATCAAACCATGGCTGAACAGCTCGAGAATGTGCTGATCAAAGGTGCGCATCTGCAGGGCGGAGCCTGCCTTGATAATTTTATAGTAGGTCTTTTCTTCCGTTTCCCCATTTAAAATCAGGTCTTTAACCCGTAGGCTTGTGCGAAGAATTTCCATTGCGGCGATTCGCCCGCCGCCGATTTTAGGTAAAAGTCGCTGACTGACCACCCAGCGAATGGTATCTGACAGTCTATGCCGAATCTGCGGCTGTTCATCCTGTTCGAACATCCCGAGACAACGGTTCATTGCCTGACCGGCATCAATTGTATGCAAGGTTGACAGCACCAGATGACCTGTTTCAGCTGCCGTCAAACCAATTTCCATGGTATCCCGGTCGCGCATCTCACCCACCAGAATTACCTTGGGAGCCTGTCTCAACGCCGCTCTCATACCCGTCGGATAGGAGGAAAAATCCTGGCCAAGTTCACGTTGATTAAAGGTAGCCAATCTATGAGTATGCATATACTCGATGGGATCTTCCAGGGTCACGACATGAACGGCGCGTTCCTCATTGACCCGATTCAACAGGGCGGCCAGAGAAGTGGTTTTACCCGTTCCCGTAGCACCGGTAAAAATCACGATTCCATTGAGTTCGTTGGCCATCATTCCAAAAGCGTCGGGGAAATTCATATCTTCAATGGAAGGAACTTTGGTTTCAAGCTTTCTCATCACCGTCGTGATATTGCCTTTCTGGGTAAAAATATTCACCCTGAAACGAGCCTCTTCGCTAAAGGCATAGGATAAATCGCATGAACCATCGGTGACGAGATCGGTGAGCAGTCTCTTGTTGTTGCCGATCAGGTTCAGAGCAAAGGTCTCCGACTGAAACGGCGTCAACTCTTTGATCGGCGGCTGCAGAGCAACCTCTTTCAGCACGCCTGCCGATTCCACTTGCAGTCTTTTACCAACAGTAATATTTAAATCCGATACATTGGGATGGGATTCCAGCATTGCGGCGATCCAATAATCAATCTCCGTCTTTTTCATGGTCTCCTCCTGAAAAATTGTGCAAAACTCTCCGGTTTCATTGTATATTGTAATAGATTCACGAAAAAGTACAGTTTTTTCTAACATTTTCCGCTCATACCGGTTCCCGGTCCTGGGCGGTCTTTTCTTTAGACAAGGTGACGATAATGGCAATTGAACTGCGCAGCAACACAACAACCCAGGGCAGACGTATGGCAGGTGCTCGAAGCCTCTGGCGGGCAAATGGTATGACCGAAGAACAGCTCGGCAAACCGGTAATCGGTATTGTTAACTCCTTTACCCAGTTTGTTCCGGGTCATGTGCATCTGCATGAAATCGGGCAACAATTGAAACAAATAATCACCGAACGCGGTTGTTTTGCAGCTGAGTTTAACACCATTGCCATAGACGACGGTATCGCCATGGGGCATGACGGTATGCTCTACTCCCTGCCTTCAAGGGATTTGATTGCCGACAGCGTCGAGTACATGTGCAACGCCCACACGGTTGATGCCATGATCTGCATCTCCAATTGTGACAAGATAACCCCTGGAATGTTGATGGCTGCCATGCGACTCAACATCCCGACTATCTTCGTTTCCGGCGGCCCGATGGAAGCCGGAATAGACGGTGATAAAAAATACGATCTGATCGATGCCATGGTTCTGGCAGCCGACCAGGACATATCGGATGACGAGATCGGCAGAATTGAACGTTGCGCCTGTCCAACATGCGGGTCCTGTTCCGGGATGTTTACCGCCAATTCGATGAACTGCCTCAATGAAGCACTCGGCCTGGCACTGCCGGGAAACGGCACAGTGGTAGCCACACACGCCAATCGGGTAAAACTGTTCGAACAGGCCGCCGAGCGGATTGTAGAAATGGCTGAGGCCTGGTACATGCATGAAGATGCATCGGTACTGCCGCGCTCAATCGGCAGCAAAGCCGCCTTTATGAATGCCATGTCGCTTGATATTGCCATGGGAGGTTCAACCAATACGGTTCTGCATCTCCTGGCTATTGCCCAGGAAGCAAAAGTAGACTTTTCAATGAGTGATATCGATGCGCTTTCAAAGAAAGTACCCAACCTCTGCAAGGTAGCTCCCTCCTCATCATATCATGTTGAAGATGTCAACCGGGCCGGCGGTATCATGGGAATCATGGCCGAATTGAATCGGGCCGGGTTGCTCGACACTTCGGTCAGCAGGGTGGACAGCCAGAGTTTAGCTGATACTCTAAATGAATTTGATATTGCCGACGGAGCTGGAAGCGAAAACGCCAAGCAACTCTATTTGAGTGCACCGGGAGCATCGGGGCGCAACCTGGTGATGGGATCGCAACAAGCCATGTATCGTGAGGCAGATCTGGATCGCCAAACAGGCTGCATCCGTTCGATTGAACATGCCTACTCCAAAGAGGGGGGCCTGGCTGTACTGTCCGGCAATATTGCCGAAAACGGCTGTATCGTCAAAACAGCCGGTGTGGACGAATCCATTCATGTTTTTTCAGGAACTGCCCGAGTGTTCAATTCTCAAGAAGATGCCTGTGAGGCTATCTTAGACGGTAAAGTCACGGCCGGCGATGTCGTCGTTATCCGCTATGAAGGGCCAAAGGGCGGGCCTGGTATGCAGGAGATGCTTTATCCGACTTCTTATATTAAATCGATGCATCTTGGAGAAGCCTGCGCCCTGATCACCGACGGCAGGTTTTCCGGCGGCACCTCGGGACTCTCCATCGGCCATATTTCGCCTGAAGCGGCAGCGGGAGGTGCAATCGGGCTGATCGAAGATGGTGACACGATCAAGATAAATATTCCCGAACGAACCATTGATGTCGATGTCAGCCCCGATGAGCTCAACGGTCGTAGGGCAACTGAAGAAAATCGAGGCAAAAAAGCCTTCACCCCTCCACCCAGGCCGCGCCAGATCTCAACTGCGTTAAAGGCTTATGCGCTCCTTGCCGCATCCGCCGACAAAGGAGCAATCCGGGTTATCCCGGATTAAAAGCAATCCCACATTGACAGGACAGAGGGTTGATGTACCTTCTGTCCTGTCCCTTCAACGCAGCTTGTAAATCCCTAATATTTATTGTTTTTTCTTTTTTTACAATTCCGTAAAAAACCCTTGCTTTTCCGAGCACAGGAATTACGTTTATAACGTTAATAATAGTTATTACTACTATTATCTAACCATTTGATACTATTATTGAACTTGGCAACGGGCCTTGACATCGAGTATTATTGGGTCCTGTGGTTCATCGATTCTTAATTATCACCCTTTGAGAGTGTTCCTGTGAAACCAACAGACATTAAAAATCCAGAATATTTTCACAAAGTAGTCGACTGCCAATATACCTGTCCCGCGCACACCCCAGTACCGGAGTATATCAGGCTCATTCTGCATGGAAATTATACCGAAGCCTATATGATCAACTGGGTTTCCAATGTTTTTCCGGGAATCCTGGGACGTGTCTGCGATCGCCCCTGTGAACCAGCCTGCCGCAGGGGCAGGATCGAAGAGGAACCGGTGGCAATCTGCAGACTGAAACGAGTCGCCGCAGACAATAGAGAAGACATCCTGCCACTGCTGCCCAAGGCCCCATTGAATAAAAATGGCAAGCGTATCTCTTTGATCGGCGGTGGTCCCGCTTCGCTGACCGTTGCCCGGGATTTGTCCCTGCTCGGTTACGAGCTTGATCTCTACGATCAACAAAAGCTGGCAGGCGGCTTCATGCGCTCTCAGGTTCCGTCATTTCGGCTCCCCGAAACCATACTGAACACCGAAATTAATTACATCCTGGAAATGGGCGGTATCACCACCCATGTCAACACCTATGTGTCAAATCTCAAAGAGATTATTGATAAAAAATATGATGCGATCTTTATCGGTTCCGGTGCTCCCCGCGGCCGCGACCTTCCCGACCTACCGGGCCGTAACGAAGGTTACGCGTCGATCCATGTCGGCATCGAGTGGCTGGCCGGAGTGGTCTTCGACCACGTGGAAAAAGTAAAAAAACGGGTACTAGTCCTCGGTGGCGGAAACACGGCCATGGACTGCTGCAGAACAGCCCGGCGTCTGGGCGGCGATGATGTCAAAATCATTGTTCGCAGTCCCCAGGCCGAGATGAAAGCTTCGGAATGGGAAATTGAAGACGCGCTTAGAGAGGATATACCAATATTTGATAATCTGACCCCGCTCGAGTTTCTTGTGGAAGACGGAAAACTGGTTGGTATGCTTTTTGATAAAGTTGAGCCGCAGTTTGATAAAGACGGCAACCGAAAACTGGTTTCCACGGGTGATGAACCAGTCCATTTTGCCTGTGATGAAGTTCTGCTCGCCATTGGTCAGCAGAACGCCTTCCCGTTCATCGGACCTGAGTGTGGTATTTCTTTTAATGAAAAGGGGCTGCCCGAACTCGATCCGATTACCCTTCAGTCCTCTGTACCCTCTATCTTTTTTGGCGGCGACTCTGCTTTCGGACCCGGCAATATCATCATTGCCGTGGCCCATGGACACCAGGCCGCCATTTCCATTGATATACTCTGCCGTGGTGAGAGTCTGCATCAAAGACCCGAACCCGAGGTAAGCCTGGCCGGGCAAAAGCTGGGCTTCCACGACTGGCTGTATGACAGCAATGTGACCGAGGATGAACGCCAGATCGTACCAATGGTCGAAAAGGCCAAATCACTTCGTGATCGGCTTGTCGAAGTAGAGCTCGGCTTTGCACTCAAAACAGGGAAAACAGAGGCCAAACGTTGCCTGAACTGCGATGTCCAGACCGTTTTTGATGCCGGCTTGTGTATCGAGTGCGACGCCTGTGTAGATGCCTGTCCTACCTCCTGCATCAATTTCATCGAAAATGGTGAAGAGGAGGAATTACGGGAACGCCTTCTGGTTCCCGCCCGAAATTTTTATCAGTCTTTATATGTCTCTGAAACGCTGCCCACTGGCCGGGTTATGGTCAAAGACGAGAACGTCTGTCTGCACTGCGGCATGTGTGCCGAACGCTGCCCCACCGCAGCCTGGGAAATGATTAAATTCGTCTATAAATCTGCACAAGCAGGTGACAAATGAAACGAATCGAAAGAGTAAACGATTTTGTTGTCCGCTTCGCTAACGTCAACGGTTCCGGATCAGCGAGTGCCAACAATCTATTTGCCAAAGTCGTCTACCGTCTTGGTGTTCCGGTCAGCCCGAAAAACGTCTTCCCTTCAAATATCCAGGGATTACCAACCTGGTATGAAGTACGAATAAGCGAGCAGGGCTATCTTGGCAGAAGGGGTGGAGCCGACTTTATTATTGCGGTCAACGGTCAGACCCTGAAAGACGATTACGAAATGGTCCAGCCGGGCGGCTATTTTTTATACGATTCAACCAGGGAGCTGCCGAAGCACTTCAGCCGCGAAGATATTAGTGTAATTGGAATACCGCTGACTCAGCTCTGTAACGACGAGTTCCAGGACAACCGGATGCGGCAGCTGATGAAAAATATCATCTACATTGGCTCCCTTGCCTATCTTTTCGGCATCGGCATGGGGCCGGTTTCCGAATCGATAAAAAAACAGTTCGCCAAAAAACCCAAACTGGCCGAGCCGAATATCAGGGCACTGGAACTGGGCTTTGATTACGCGCAGAAACATCATAAGGATAGCTGCAGATTATCTATTAAACCGTCAACAGCAGTGGCCGATCGCATCCTCATCGATGGTAACAGTGGTGCCGCGCTTGGAGCATTATTTGGCGGAGCCACCGTGGCCGGATGGTACCCGATTACGCCATCAACCTCGGTTATCGAGGCTTTTGAACGCTATGCAATGCGCTATCGCATTGACCCTGAGAGCGGTAAGAAGAATTTCGCCACAGTTCAGGCAGAAGACGAGCTGGCGGCTATCGGTATCGCCATAGGCGCCGGCTGGAACGGCGCCCGGTCATTTACTGCCACTTCGGGTCCAGGTATCTCTCTGATGAGTGAGTTTTTAGGGCTTGCCTACTTTACTGAAATACCCGTCGTTTTGATCAATGTTCAGCGCAGCGGTCCAAGTACCGGGATGCCCACCAGAACACAGCAGTCAGATCTGCTATCCTGCGCCTACGCCTCGCACGGAGACACCAGAAATGTCCTGCTTTTTCCTTCTGACCCTCACGAGTGCTTTGAAATGACCGCCGACGCCTTTGATCTGGCGGAACGACTACAAACACCGATCATCATCATGAGTGATCTCGACCTGGGTATGAACGATCATTTGTGCAAACCCTTCAAATGGGATGATGAGCGAAGCTATGACCGGGGTAAAGTCCTCAGTGGTGAGGATCTTGATACAATCAAACAGAAATGGGGACGCTATCTTGATATCGACAAAGATGGTATCTGCTACCGCACCCTTCCCGGTGCCCATCCGGAAAAAGGCGCCTACACAACACGCGGCACCTCGCATAATGAATACGCCGCCTATACCGAAGGAAGCGCCGCCTATGAACGAAGCATGAATCGACTGCTGATAAAATGGGAAACAGCTCGAAATATGGTTCCCATGCCCGATATTGTCATACGGGATGAAGAAAGGAAGCTGGGAGCATTATTTTTTGGCTCGACAGCGGCAGCCGCAGACGAGGCCCTGGAGAAACTCGAAGAAAACGGAATCCTTATCAACAGTATGCGTATCAAGGCCTTTCCATTCCAAGCGGAAGTTTTTGATTTCATTGCAAAACACGATATTGTTTTTACCATTGAACAGAATCGGGATTCGCAGATGCAGATCCTGCTGGCAGGTGAATGCCAGGTAGCTCCGGGAACACTGATCCCGGTAACCAATTTCAACGGCTTGGCTATTACCGCCAGAATGATTACCAATCAGGTCCACACCACACTGCTTTCCCGCGGGAAAACATTTATGAAGCCCGCAGCTGCTCAGGAGGTCACACCATGAGTTATAACAGACCCACGTTCAGACACCCGGAATCCCAGAAGAATAAGCTGGGCTATTCCCGGAAGGCATACGAAGGTGCCATCTCAACCTTATGTGCAGGCTGCGGACACGATTCCATCGTCAGCTCAATCATCACCTCTTTTTTCGAGATGTCGATTGAGCCGCACCGGGTCGTTAAACTTTCAGGTATCGGCTGTTCCTCCAAAACTCCTGCCTACTTTCTGGGTCGCTCCCACGGATTCAACTCTGTGCATGGCCGCATGCCCTCGGTTGCCACTGGGGCCAATATGGCAAACAAAGATCTGATCTATCTCGGTGTATCGGGTGACGGTGATACCGCATCAATCGGGATGGGACAGTTCACCCATGTGGTGAGGCGTAACCTCAATATGATTTATATCGTCATGAACAACGGTTGTTACGGGCTCACCAAAGGACAGGATTCCGCTACCGCCGACAAGGGTTCAAGAAGCAGAAAAGGTGCTCCGGTATCCTTTGAGTCCATCGATTTATGCGAATTGGCCATTCAGCTCGGAGCGGGTTTTGTCGCCCGAAGCTTTTCTGGAGATAAAAAACAGCTCCTTCCAATGATTAAAGCGGCAATCAGCCATAAAGGGCTGGCCTTTATTGATGTGATTTCACCGTGCGTTACCTTTAACAACGCCCCCACATCGACTAAGAGCTACTCATGGGTCCGGGAGCACATGGAAGTCACTTCCACGTTCGATTTTATTCCGTTGATGCAGGAAATAACTACCGAGTATGATCACGGCACCAATATTCCAGTTACCCTGCATGACGGCTCCATTATAAATTTATACAAACGTGAAGATAAAGAAGTGATCACCAACAAAAAAGATGCCATCGCCTCCCTTGAAGAAGCGAAAAGCTTTGAGCAAATTCTCACCGGAATTTTGTACCTGAATCCTAAAAGCGAAGATCTCCACGAAATAAACAATACCACGGATACACCACTCAACACCCTGACAGAGAAGGAGTTGTGTCCCGGCAATGAAATGCTGCAGGCCCTTAACGAAAGCTTGCGCTGAACAGACAGAAAGGATAGCGTTTTGTTCCGAGGCGGTTGATATTGACTCTGATTACCGCTCTGCTCCCTCAACCTTGAAAGCAAATACAATTAAATACATTAAACCACTAAAAAGTATCATTGCTTCCAGCTTTCTGCTCTTGATCCTTATCTGGGGCGGACCTTCAACCGCCGGCGAATCTTCCATTATCGACTCTCCGCTGGAAATCACTCAGGCAGCTTTTCGCCAGGTCAGCTGCATGGATGAAAACAGGTATCGTTTTCATAAAGATACGATTCGGGCGCTTTCCTACACAAAAATGAGGGCCTTACGGGCATTCTGCTCCCTGGATATATACGCCGACGATGCGATTGCTGTGCTTGAAAAACTGGTGTTTTATCAGATCACCTTCGATCAAGTCCGCTCTTTTGAAGCCTTTGCCAAACTTGATGGTATCACGGCAGCCACGAGCTGGCAGCTGCTCGATTTAACCGGTGACCTTGAGTTTACGACAATGCAGACCATCTCGGCAATCGCCAATGTGGAGGGACTCGACGTCGATACGGTGATTGACTTTGTCCAACGGATAAAAAAGCTTGATGATACCGGAAACTGGGCCGTCAAGGCCCTGTTTTCCATTCAGGACATCAATCGCCAAACCGCACGTGCTGGACTTGAGCTCATCGAAACAATGGAGTCCGGACAGCAGTTGAGCGTTGAACAGAGCTGCCTGATACCAGGTATGGACAATCGGACGATTCTTAAGGTACTTCCACTCATCAGCTCTCTGTCTCAGCAGAATGCGATGAACAGCAAGGGCTTGTTCAGCCTTGAAACAACCACGCCGGAACAGGCTCTGGACTGGCTTCGA
>JAQYVS010000261.1 GCA_030145365.1 Desulfofustis sp.
TCGCCATAAGGGTAAATGCGATCGGGAACGCCATCATCTCAGAGCGTTTTCCAACCATCTTCTCCAGGTCACCGCCGAGGTTTTCGATACAGACAAAGCCGTCGCCCATCGGGAGCTTATGACAATGCTCCCCTACCTGGACATCCCACATCTTACATTGCACCATAAGGGTACATGCGTGCAGGCGCATCATTCAGATCATCCTCGTCGATTTCGGCAACGCAGAGAACCATAGAACCGTCACCGAGATGCCAGCGATTCGGGAAGGCGAAGAAACGGAAACGCTTGTTCACCACCTTCTCAAGGTCGCCACCGAGGTTTTCTACACCAACGATATAGTTACCGAGCAGAAGCTTGTGACAGGGCTCCCAGGTTCCGTAGCAGCCGATGGCCTCAAGGGCGCCGAATTTCTCATCGTACTTGGCCTGGCCGTGGATTTTTATGTAGAGTTCCTTGTCGAATTCGGCATATGCCTCTTCTCCGTACTTCTCGATGAACTCCTCACAGATGTTTTTCCCAGTGAAGCCTTCAAGCATCATTCGGGTTCCGTTGTTACCCATAGAGGTGTGCAGCGGATGGTCCAATGCCTGCTGATCCATGGCCACACATTTTACCTTGTGCTTTAAGAACCAGTTACCGGCTTCAACACCGTTGCCGACAGAGTAGTGGTAGTAATCCTTGCTGTCATCAAACTTGAGGTGCATACCGGTGCGGATACAGACGACCATGCCTTCCAGTTCTTCGGGCTTCATGCCGGCACGAGCAACCGCATCGTCGAGTTCCTCTGCAGTGGTCAGCTGCCAATCAGGGGTGCGCACGTCAAGACAGACAGCTTCGCCAGCATAAGCATCCACGGGGAGCTCGTGGGAGTACAGGGCACGGCGGCCGTCGAACATGCGCTCCATTACATGACGGGGAGCGTCAGCATGGGTTCCGGTGTGCATGGTGCACTTGATAGTCTGGGTAACAACACCGCCTTTTGCCATGCTATGCATGGGAGCGATTTCCGGCTTTGAAAAGTAGGGCCAGAGGGGCATGTCACCGAAAAAAGGGTGGCTCAGGTCAACAAATACTTTCTTTCCCATTATAAATTCCTCCAAATGTAAAAAATAATTTAGGTGCGTGTTATGGCACCGTTGCTCTTGTTTTTTGCCCTGTGAATATGTTTGTTATTAATTATTCTCAATTAAGGGCAAGATCTTATAATCATATTGTTTAAATACTCTATTTCAAGGATGTATCTCATCCTCTGCCAATCACATATCTATATGGATCAACCTCGTTTCTCAATACCTCCAATTCCCGCTCTGTTGGAGGGGCTGTCTCACCAATTTTGTCTGCGCACAGAAGCTCAAACCCACAGTTCTCCTGGATATCAGAAAAGCTGTAGCCGGGGCTTACCGATATAACCCGCATCCGCTTGGACTCAGGTTCAAAATCCATCACTCCCATATCGGTAACGATCTTATAGGGTCCACTGTCCAGAGGAAGCCCTGAATTCTGACGGGAATCTCCCCCCTCAAGCCAACCCGGGGTGGTGACATAATCAACCTTTTCCACAAAGCGCCGCTTGTCCTGGTTGGTCATCACCATCATATGCCAGCATAACGAACCAAAGTCATTTGCTCCACCGCTGCCGGGAAAGCGTACCTTCGGTTTCTGATGATCATCTCCGATCATCGTCGAATTCAGGTTGCCGTACATATCGATCTGGGCTCCGCCGAGAAATGTATAATCGACAAATCCCCGGGCGCATCCGTTCATAATGTCGGCCATACTGCCGGCCATACACGCTTCATAAAACGAACGAGAATCTCCCACCGAGATCGGCATCTCAGGAAGTTTTGGATCAACACCGCCTGCCTCAAACAAGATCAACAGACTAGGGGCAGATATCTTCTGGGCCAACATCGCGGCCGCACAGGGAGCGCCGGTGCCTACAGCCACACTTGCTCCGTCTTCGAGCTCACGGGAAGCGGCCGCAATCATCAATTCCATAGCGTTATAGTCGGTCATGGCGTCACCTCACGGTCCAGCAGAAGTTCCTTTTTGCGGAGTTCACCCATTTTGGCCAAACCACCGTTGCGACTCACATAGTCTTCATGCGATTGACACTCATAGATGTTTTTCTTCACAAAGTCTTTAAACAGGTCAGGATCTTTTTCTGCATCCAGCCACTCCCGCAAATGATCTTCATCGGAAAAGTACTCGCCGGACATATTGCCGGGATAGGCTCCGAAAGGTACATGACAAACTGCATCTACCAGATAATAGGGGATTTGTGTGTGATGGGGATTACTGCGTATCTCTTTATTGGAGATCAACTTTTCTGTGGTGATGATGAGCCGTTTTGAGGCATTCGCCAGTTCCAGGTCTGCAATGCCAATCCCTGAAAATCGGGCATTGCCGTAAATGTCAGCTTCATGAACATGAATCACTGAGACATCAGGATATAAAGCTGGTACAAGCAGGATTTTTTTGCCGGTGTAAGGACATTCGACTATTTTCCCCGCGCCGTATTTGAATGTATCGGTTCCCATGGCCACCCGGACAGGCATAAACGGAACGTTGCGAGCTGCCGCCTGCAGACGCACGGATAAAAGATAGTTGGTCCACTCGGTCATTTGAACCTTGCCACTTTCAATGTACTTTCTTGAACACTTTGACAGCCCCCTTGCCTCCAGGCCGATCACATAAGCGACATCCACCCGGTCATAAACTTCCCCGACACTGAGGACCTGCATATCATGGGTTGCAGTGTGTCCGGCAAAACCGAGATTTTTTCTGCCCTGACGAACAATCTCATGACAGGCAGCCAGCGGCGTTCGATTTGCTCCGAATCCGCCTATTGCCAGGTAATCTCCATCGTGCACGTATTTGGAAAGGGCATCTTTTAATCCCATTTCCTTGCTCTCAAGCCGACGAGATTTGGTCCGGAAAAAGGCCCGGGCTACATCAGGGTCTGGGTCGGTGAAAAGTTTACCTTTCCCTTCATCTAGTATGTTCAAGCTATACCCCCTTTATTCTGCAATCCTCGTTTCCATTATAAAAGGTGAATTTCTCCTCCACAGCCCATTGCAGAGCTTATCGGAGTCTCAGACTCACCTGTCAATCACCATTCCATTGTCTGTTACATGTCTTTGACGACTTTCAATAAATATTGCTGAAGGTTATTTCGGCTGAGCTCAGCCTTTTCCTCTGACCACTGTTGAAACCCCTGACCAGACTTGAACCCCAGTTCTCCATTAGCCACTTTCTCCCGTAGAAGCGGAGACGGATCTCCCGAGCTTTCTATATGCTCTAAAATGTAGTCATGAATGGCCAGAACCAGGTCGTTGCCGACCATATCGGCATTCTCCATTGGGCCAAGCGCAGGTAATCTGAGGCCAAAACCAAATTTGATACACTCATCTACTGTAGCTGCATCGGCAATACCGTTCTCAACTATGGAAATTGCCTCCCGCCACAGCGCATGCTGAAGCCGGTTGGCAACGAACCCGGGAACATCTTTTTTTACTTTTACCGGATGTTTCCCCACATCGAGCAGCAGCTGATAGGTCGTCTCTACAGTTTCCTTAGCAGTTTTGTCTCCAGGAACGACCTCCACCAATGGTATTAAATGGGGCGGATTCCAGAAATGTGTTCCGACAATACGCTGCTTATACAGAGATTTCTGAGCAATTTCAGTTATGCTGATAACAGAGGTATTTGAAGCCAGGATTGTTGAAGGCGGGCATATCCGATCCAGGTTCATGAACAAATCCTGCTTCACTTCCAGATTTTCGACCACAGCCTCCAATACAAAATCTGCCCCATCAACCCCTTTTTCCATATTGGTTGTTGTGGTGACCCGATCAATTGCAGCATCGATATCTTCAGTTGCAATGACATCGTGCTCGGCCATAAGTTCCAGGTTTTTACGAATTCCCCGTATTGCATATTCCAGGATATTCTCGTCCAGATCGACCAGTGTGACCTCATGTCCGTTTACCGCAAAAATCTGAGCAATTCCATGCCCCATCAACCCTGCGCCGATTACCGCTATCTTCTGCATGAGTGCACCCTATTCGTTAACATCAGAACAAAATATGTATTATGAAAAACCACTTACTAAACTCAACTACTGCTGATCAATAGAATGATCACCCTGCAGCATAGCCGCCATCAATATCGATAATAGCCCCAGTCATGAAATCCGAGGCCGAGGACGCCAGCATCAGGAGAATGCCGACAAAGTCATTTGGCTCTCCCAGGCGGCCGATGGGGATGCGCCGTAAAAAGTTTTTATAAAACTCTTTATCGTCAAACATCCACTGTGTGAGGGCTGTTCTGAAAACAGTCGGAGCCAAAGCGTTTACATTGATCTTATGGGGGCCCCACTCACAGCCAAGGGACTTTGTCAACAGGTTAACAGCCGCTTTTGATGAGCTGTAGGCTGTATAGCCAGCCATACCCAGATTGCCGCGAGCCGAAGAAACATTGATTACCTTACCGCCGCGTCCCTGTTCGATCATTACTTTGCCAACCTCTTTACAATACAGGTACGTTCCATTGTAGTTGGCTTTCATGATTGTCTCCCAATCATCTATAGACTGCTCTGCTATAGTGCCGAAGATATTAACACCGGCCGCTGTGATGAGTATGTCTATACCGCCAAAGGCCTCAACGGTATCACTCACCACTTTTTTAACATCATCGTAATTCTCTGGAGAGCCGACGGAATAGGCGGTTTCAGCTCCGCAACTTTTGAGCTCTTCAGACAGGGCTTTAAGTTTATCTTCTGACCGACCTGTCACCATAACTTTGGCATCAGCGGCAGCCATTGTTGTGCAGGCGATTGATCCAAAACCACCGGTAGCTCCCGTGATCAAAGCTACTTTTCCTTTAATGTCAAAAACCTTGCTTG
>JAQYVS010000292.1 GCA_030145365.1 Desulfofustis sp.
GAAAAAACCTATAAAGTTATGAAATCTAAAATCCCCGTCTATGTGGACGCTTGATATGTTTTGTTATTACATTTATTGGTTGGATTCAGCAATAACATTATGATTCCATAAACGCTGACATATGAGAAAGGCCACCAAGGATCGAACCCTGGTGGCCATAGCTTTGTCTTCCTAAATGTCTCTATCAATAAGAAGCCGTTTTCCGTCTCAAAAGTCGTGACTTATAGGAGAAGTAAACCCGTAGTTCGAGTCAAGCATGGCTCCCCGAGCCGGACGGTACTGGCCACGGGGAAGAATTAGTATCAACCCTCACTTATGAAATATCAACAACCACGCAGCCCCAAAATCCTCCTTTTTCGATCTTGTTGCTCGCTTCCGCAAACTTGTCGAGTGGATAGCGAGCTGCAACGCGATGGAGGAGGTCATTTTTCTCCAGCGTCTCGGTGATGTCTTTAATTGCAGCCCCTTTCGCTTCTTCCGGCATTGCATAAACGATGACCATGCGGATTGTTAAATCCATGAACATCATTCGTTTAAATGGCAGGGCTGGCTCCGGGACAACCGTGGATGAATAACTGGCGATAACCCCACCGACTTTTATAACATCAAGCACTTTTGGAAGATTTACGCCAAATTCGACATCGATTACTCGATCAACTTTATTGCCCTCAGTCATTTTCAAAAGCTGCTCATGCCAATCCGGTTCTTCATGGTTGACAATGTAATCAGCACCGGCAGCGATGCAATCCTGCCTGGCTTTGTCATTGCTCGCAGTTGTAATGACTGTCGCGCCACCTATTTTTGCCCACTGGATGGCATAGAAGCCAACGCGTCCGGCACCGCCGGTGATCAGAAGAGTCTGGTCATTTACAGATCCATCAGCGAATACGCAGCGATGAGCTGTCATTGCCGGAATTCCCAGGCAGGCGCCCACCTCATAACCGACATTGTCGGGCAGAACGACCGCTCTATGGCTATCAATGGCAAGATACTCGGCGGCTGTGCCGTGGAGCCTTCCAAACTGTGCCTGATAGACCCAAACCCTTTGCCCGATACGGGAGTGAGGAACACCGCTTCCAACCGCTTCAATAATTCCGGCGCCGTCACTATTCGGAATGACCGGCCCGTTGTCAAGGAGGTCGGGAAAAGCTCCATCGCGTTTTTTGGTGTCTGACGGATTGACTCCGGAGGTTTTCATCCGAATTAAAACCTCACCATGTCCAGGGGTGGGTTTTTCAAACTTGCCTACTTTGATGACTTCGTTTGCTGGCCCAAATTTTTCATACCATGCCGCCTTCATAGTGATTTTCCTTTTTCCGCACCGTTCTTCGTGTTCAGGCAAGATCCACTTATATGGAATGCCGTTTATCGGGAAATAGTTTAGCTATGTTCTTTACGTTAGCTCTAAAAGTAAGCCTGTCAAGGTGTCTTATTTATCCTCTTAGATCGTTTCGAGGTGCTCAGATTGGCTAAAATGCAAAATTCTTACAACGCCTGATATTTAAGAATGGATTTGTGGGAGATATAGCGTTCAGCGGCAAAGAGGAAATATTTATTAAAAGTCCTCTTGCATTGATTTGATGATAAGAAGTGGTGTGTTTGAGGTGTTTACTAGAAACCCTGCAATTCAGTAAAATCTCCCGATCCCAGATAAACTTTCATAACCACTTCCACAGTAGGGGTTGAGTAAAAGCAACTATCAAAAGGAGGCTATCATGGGCATGAAAGTAGGTTATGCAAGAGTCAGTACCGTTGGGCAGAAACTGGATGTGCAAATGGATCACTTGGCAGACTGTGACCGTATCTTTCGAGAGAAAGCATCAGCCAGTTCTACCAAAAATCGTCCAGAACTGAAAAATGCTCTCGACTTTGTTCGGGAGGAAGATGTTTTCGTGGTCACTAAACTGGATCGTCTTGCTCGCTCAGTCGTTGATTTGTCAATCATTGTTCAGAGGCTTGAAGAGAAGAATGT
>JAQYVS010000357.1 GCA_030145365.1 Desulfofustis sp.
GATTTTACCGACGGAGTAGTGGTGAAACACCGGATTTTTATACGACGACCTAAATCTTCCCAACCAAAATGTTCAACTAAGCTGGTCACAATCATTTCCAGGGTGACGCCGTCCGGTGCGGATTCTACTTGCTGTTTACTCATATTTGGTGATTGGATTTATGTAAGGATCTGAACAGTCACTAACAAACGTAACATTGTCATAATGAAAACTAGAGTTTATTCCTGATTATCTGATCAACACAGATTTTCACAGTAGAAATCACTGCCGGTGGAATTCGCTACTTTGATGGTCACCGTATGTGGACAGATGTTATCAGGAAGAAGCTAATCCAAAAGACGTTTTTAGATGACAGAGATTGGCAGAGAACATCTCGATGTCATCAAAATCAAGTATTTAATGGCTAGGTGGCCATGGTGGTAGATCTAAAGTTTGGAAAACTACTCGTTGCCCCGGACCGTTCTATTGAAACTCACTACTTACTGTCTGCTGTAACTTTGCTCAATTACGAGGGCTGTACGGACCAACCAGGTAACAATGGTTATTCCGAGAGCAAAGATACCAAGGGTTACAGATAACTCAACCCAGGTCGGTAAATAATCAACAACTTCGCCAAGCGGGCTTGGGATGAGACCGGGAACGATTAGACCAATTCCTTTTTCCATCCAAATTGCTATGAAAAGAAAGAGACAGGCAGGGAGAAGTACTTTGGGGTTGTTTTTCCCGGGGTTAAACGCAAGTACCAGCGTCGCCATCACATTGACACATACAGAAGTCCAAATCCAAGGTACAAGAGAATTATGACCGTCCATACCAAAAAACAGATAGACAGCCGAACTTGAATGGTGAGTTGGAAAATAGAATTCTTTGAAAATTTCAGAAAAAAGCATGATCAGGTTGATGATGGCCGATATAACAATGATCAACCTCAGTTTATTGAAGACGCTTCGATCAATTTTGTAACTGGTTGAGCTATGAATTACCGCAAGAATCAGGGCTATCAAGGCAGGCCCGGCAGCAAATGCAGAGGCCAGAAAACGCGGGCCCATTAACGGGTTGTTCCAGAACGGTCGGGCAGGCAAGCCCTGGTAGAGAAACGCCGTTACCATATGAATTGAGAAGGCCCAGAAAATTGAGAGGAATACAAAGGGACGATATTTCTTTTCGTCTGCTTTCCGCCCCCGGTAGTGGCTGTAGAGAATATAGGCTGGGACGAGGGCATTCAACAGCAGGTATCCATTTAAGACCAACACATCCCAGGCAAGAATTGAAGAAGGGAAATTAAAGATGCCAATACCCGGTATCAAATGCCATGCCTGGAGTGGGGCCCCGAGGTCTGCCATAATAAAAGTTAAGCACATCACCAGCGCGCCGACTGCAACGCCTTCTCCAATGATTACTACCCGGTGAAAATCAGGATCGTGAAAGACATACGCGGGCAGTATCAGCATAACAGCTGCGGCTGCAACCCCGACGAGAAACGTAAAATTTGAGATATAGAAACCCCAACTGACTATATCATTCATGCCGGTTACTTCAAGTCCATATCGAGCCTGGAATGAATAGGCATATATTCCAAGTGCCATGAAGCCGAATAAGACGATCCTGAAAATCTGAAATCCCAAGCTGCCACGGAGATTCCAGCGAATACCGTCGATAAAAAAGGTCCTTAGATTTCTCTCATCCTGTGCTCTCATTATTACACCCATCAATCGATGAAATACCAGAACTTTGGATCAGTTCCGAGTTCCTCTTTCATCCTAAAAACTTTCTTGTGTTTCAGGACGTACCGTATCTCGCTGTCAGGATCGAGCAGGTTGCCGAAAACACGGGCACCCGTCGGACAAGCCTCAACACAGGCTGGCAGCCGACCCTTCCGGGTCCGCTGGATACAGAAGGTGCACTTCTCCATCTTCCCTTTGGGGCGGAGGCGGTTTCCGAGATAGTGCTGCCTGGTGGTAATCTCTTCCACGGGCACTTCCGGTTTGCCCCAGTTGAAACGTCGGCCATAATAGGGGCATGCTGCCTGGCAATAGCGGCAGCCAATGCACCAGTCATAATCGACAACGACGATGCCGTCCGGTTCTTTCCAGGTTGCTTTAGTGGGGCATGCTTTTGTACACGGTGCCTTTTCACAATGAAAGCATTGCGTTCCCATGTAAAACTTATTCTCGACTGGTACTTCGTGATAATACTGACCATCTCCGGTGCTCGGGTCGAGCTGGCCTGGCTCCATTTCGAAAATCCTGATATACTGGGTGTTTGTTTTACGATCCAGGTTGTTTTCCTTCACACAAGCAGTTACACATTCCATGAATCCTTCACACCGAGTAATGTTGAAAGCATAACCGAACAACACCCCATCAAGCGGAGGATTGCTTGCCATTTGAAGGTCCAGATTGTCTCCAAGTTTTGCTAAACGTTCAAGGCGTCTTACCGTTTCATCCTTCTCGTCCTGGGTCATCAGCCGGTAATTTTCCTTGAAAAATTCCTGCCATCGCAATTTCATTTCCTCAGAACTGGCGGCGTTTGCATTCGGAATGCAACCGGCAGTCAAAGCGGCACTGCCAGCGGCAGCCGCTATTGACAGTGATTTAATGAATGCCCGCCTGCTACTTTTTCCCTCGAGCAGTTTGGAAGCAGGATTTTTACTGGGCTTTTTTGTCTCAGAGCTCATTTAATTTCCCTATCAATCTATGGGTACCGAGTAGGTAGCCGGAAATCTCTTTTCAAAACGCGGAGAATGAGGGTTGTGACACGTAGTACAGTTGAAAACGACGCGCTCACCAGCCCAGTTGGAAGCCCGTTTGCCGTGAGCTCCCCCGAGCCAGTCCCGCTTCTGACGAAAGTGACATTGACCGCACAATTGATAACTGTGGTCGAAATCGATTTTCTGCCCCTTTTTGTCTTCGAGATAATCCCGTTCCACAGGATGGTGGCACTCTATGCAGGTAAGTGCTTGTCCTTCACTGCCGTGTTCTAATTGAACGTCTCCGTGTGTCAGTTCCAGGCCGAAGTTGACGGTAACCGGTTTACTCGTATGGCAACTGCTGCACTTATATCTCCCAATAAGCTTTTTTCTCGCCAGCACCCTGAACGATCCTCCCTGATAACTTTCCCTAGAAAGAACCGTATCCTCCGTAACATATTGATCTAGAGGAACCGCACGAGAATCGAACTCCTGTTCAGACATCTTCACCTCGTCTAAAAACGATTTCTCGCTGGCATAACCTGATACCGATACTCCGGAGCCAATGATAGCTAACAGGAAAAGAATGCTGATAGTTCTCTTGTTTATCATGATCTGGTTACCTGTTGTGTTGGTGTAGCCATCAGGCGGCTTTAATTCCGCTCAAATGCAGTCAAAGGCTTGAATTGTGAGACTGCAGCATGACACTGGCGGCAGTCACCTCGTGATGCATGGTCGATCCTGATTTCCACCACTGCGCCGGGACCTGTATGACAAGCAATACAATTCTCTCGAAGCTGGATACTGTGGGGCATAGCGGGAGGTGAGCTGCTTAAAAATGATTGCCCGAGCCGCGGTGGGGCAACAGACTTCCAGTTTGTCTCCACAAATAATTCTTTTGTCTGAACCTGTGCATGGCACTGGGTGCAGAGCGTGTATTCCGGATGAGGCGTGACCGGAGCAAAGGCCTGAAAATCAGGGCTGTATCCACCTCTTCTATGGCAGGAGAGACAATCGGTTTCGTTACCGCTGAAGCTCAGATCCACTTCGTGTGGTATTCGGGGGGGAGATCCGGGATATTGCCTGAGTTCATAGTAACCGACAAGGTTACGTCCGCCCGAGCCAGCCGTAAGATTTTCTGTTGGAGTTTGCTGTTGGGCAGCAAATAGTTTTTTCCCCTGGTTATCAAAATTGTCAGGCACGCCCGAATCCGTGGGGTTTTCCGCTGCTGAAACAGTAGAGAAGCAGAAGAACCCGAAAACGACAACAGCTGACCTGATTATGGTTAAGCAACTGTTCTGTTTCATTATGCTTTCTCCAGCCTCACGGCACATTTTTTATAATCCGGCTGTTTTGAGATCGGACAGAAGGCATCCAGTGTTACCTCGTTGATCAGGTAACTTTCATCAAAGAAAGGTACGAAAACCATGCCTTTTACCGGGACACCTCTCCCGTTTATTTGGGCAGGCATGGTGACATCACCTCTTCGTGAAATAATTTTGACAAGCTCACCGTCTACAACGCCGAGTTCTGCAGCGTCTTCTGGATGAATCTCCACATAAGAGGACGGAACTGCATTGTGAAGCACGGGCACCCTCCTTGTCATGGATCCGGTATGCCAATGCTCGATAACCCGGCCGGTGTTGAGCCAAAAGTTATACTCATCGTCAGGAGATTCGGCGGCTGGTTCGTAGGGACGAGCCCAGATCCAGGCGCGATTATCTTTTTTACCGTAAAAATCAAAGTCTTTTCCGTTGGAACAGGCCGGATCATGTTTCGGATTGAAACGCCACCGGGTTTCCTTGCCATTCACAAACGGCCATTGTACTCCGGACCTTGCCTGTAGCACTTTGTAAGGTGCCATTTCGTGCTTGGGTCCGGCATGGAATTTACGGTATTCTTCCCAGATCTTTTCAATATAGTCTTCACTGCTCCAGGGAAATTGTTTTTCATATCCGAGCCTTCTTGCAACTTCAATGATCTGCCAGGTATCAGACATTGCCTCACCCGGGGGATCTACAATCTGGGCAAAGTGCTGAGTTCGCCGCTCCGAGTTCCCGTACATCCCTTCCTGTTCTATCCACATCGCTGCTGGCAGAATCACATCGGCAACATCGGTGGTCGGAGTAGGGTAGACATCCGAGACAACGACAAAACGGTCATCCTTGAGTGCTCCTTTTCGATAACGGTTCAGATTGGGCATGGTCACCATCGGATTGGTCACCTGGATCCAGATAAACTTGATGTCACCGCGATCGAGAGCTCGAAACATCTCCACGGTGTGATACGTTGGTTTAGGATCGATATTACTGACAGGAACATCCCATATCTCAGCGGCCATTTCACGGGCTTGTTCGTTCATAACAACACCATGAGGGAGCTTATGGGTCAGGGTGCCGACCTCGCGGACGGTTCCACAGGCACTTGGTTGTCCGGTAAGAGAAAACGGACTGTTCCCCGGTGTCGATATCTTGCCGACCAGGAGGTGAATGTTATAAACGAGGTTATTTATCCACGTTCCCCTCGTGTGCTGGTTCATTCCCATGCACCAGAACGAGGTAACCTTCAGCCCTGGATTGCCATAGAGGGATGCCAAGTATTTGATCTCCTTGGCTGGCACACCGGAGATTTTTTCAACCTTCTCCGGGGTATAATCTTCCAGGAACGTCTTGAAGGCTTCAAAGTCAATTGTTTCAGCACTCTCTTTAAAGGTGAAGTGATCTTCTGTTCCGTAGCCGATATTGGTTTTTCCTTTGTGAAAAGAGACATGCTCATTGACAAAATTCCGATTTATCCAGCCATTTTTGATTATTTCGTAGCAAATTGCATTGGCAACAGCGAGATCGGTCTGTGGTTTGAAAATAATAGATTTGTCAGCAGCCTGACTGGTTCTGGTATATCGGGTAGCAAAATCGATAATTTTGACATTTGAACGGCGTTTACGATTTGCCAGCATCCGAGAGAACAGAACCGGATGCATTTCCGACATATTGTTGCCCCAGGTTATAAAAACATCCGCGTGATCGATATCTTCATAACAGCCCATAGGCTCATCCAGACCAAAGGATGTCATAAATCCAGTAACAGCGCTGGCCATACAGAGTCGCGCATTGGCTTCAACATTATTCGTTCCAAGACATCCTTTGAACAATTTTGAGGCAACATATCCGTCAGGAATAGTCCACTGGCCTGACCCATACATAGCAACAGAGTCTTTGCCATGTTTCTCATGGGTTTCTTTCAGCTTTTGAGCAATAAGGTCAAGTGCTTCCTGAATCGGTACCTCAACCATTTTGCCATCCTTTCGGACCTGTGCTTTAGTCAGTCTATCTTCGCCATACAACGCCTGAACAGAGTGATACCCCTTCATGCAGCAGAGCCCCTTGTTGACACTACAACTTGGATCGCCCTTTACAGCGACAGCACGACCGTCACTTACTCCTACTAATACCCCACAACCGGTACCGCAGAAGCGACATGGAGTTTTCTGCCACGATATCATTCCCGAATTGTTTGCAAGCCTGCTCCAGCCACCAAAGCTTATACCTGGAAATAGAGCCCCGGCACTCGCCAAAGCGCTGCTGATCGCCGCCTGTTTGATAAACTGTCTTCTGTCGAGTTTCATGATCTGATTTTCTCCATTGT
>JAQYVS010000412.1 GCA_030145365.1 Desulfofustis sp.
TACGGCATTTTGATCGGTTTTCTCACCATTTTAATCAGAGTTGCAAATCCGGCTTATCCGGAAGGCGTCATGCTGGCGATACTTCTAGGCAACGTTTTTGCACCGCTGTTCGACTATTTTGTTGTACGGGCTAACATCAAACGAAGGATCGTGCGTCATGGCTAAGGAACATCCACTGAAACCGTTTTATTCGGTATTGGTTCTGGCCTTTGCCTGCTCAGCCCTGGTGGCTTTGGCGGCCGTCGGCCTGAGCCCCTATCAGGAGACCAACCGTGCTCTGGACCGGCAAAAAAACATTTTAGCAGCTGCGGGAATGTATCAGGAAGGGCAAAGTGTAGAACAGCAGTTTTCATCGATTGAAACAAAAGTGATCGAGCTTGCCACCGGAACATTCGTTGACGAAAACATCATAGATCCCGCACGTTTCAACCAACTGACCGCTTCCCTGCAAGACGATACCGGCAAAGAACTCGATGCAGATACTGATATCGCAGGAATCAGGCGCCAGGAAAAATATTCACTGGTATATCTGGTCAAATCCGGGGAATCGGTAGATAAGATTGTGCTACCGGTTCGGGGCAAAGGACTCTGGTCAACGATGTATGGCTATGTCGCTGTTGATGGTGATCTTTCAACTATCCGGGGAGTATCCTTTTATGAGCATGGTGAAACTCCAGGCCTCGGAGGCGAGATTGAAAATAAGCGATGGCAGCAGGGTTGGCAGGAAAAACAGCTCTATAACGATTCCGGAGATCTAGCGGTTGCCGTTGTTAAAAGCGGCGCTCAGAGCAATCCTGAAAATCAGGATTATCGGATAGACGGGCTTTCCGGGGCGACAATCACCACTAAAGGTGTGGACAATATGATGCAATTCTGGTTCGGGAGTCACGGATTCAAGCCATTTTTTGAACAGATTAGAAATAATGGAGGGTTCAATGGCTGAAACACACAAAGAACTACTGCTCCGTTCTATTTTCCAACGTAACCCCATTGCTCTGCTGGTGTTGGGGATCTGCTCCGCCCTGGCGGTCACCGGCCAGATGTCTACTGCTTTTGTGATGGCTGTCTGTGTAACACTGGTAACGGCTTTTTCCAGTCTTACCATCTCCATTGTCCGTTTTCAGATACCCAGTACAGTCCGAATCGGTATCCAGATCATGGTCATCGCTACCCTGGTCATCATCGTGGACCAGATACTGAAGGCCTTTTATTACGAACTTTCAAAGCAGCTTTCGATCTTTGTGGGACTCATTATTACCAATTGCATCGTCATGGGAAGAGCGGAAGGTTACGCCATGTCCAACCCGCCAATTGCCAGTTTTGTAGACGGCATCGGCAACGGACTCGGCTACGGGTTCATCCTGATGAGTGTCGCCTTTGTCCGGGAACTCTTCGGTTCCGGATCGCTTTTTGGTTTTGAGATACTGAAAACTGTCTCCAATGATGGCTGGTATGTCCCCAATGGCATGCTGGTTCTTCCGGCCAGCGCCTTTTTCCTGATTGCGGTGATTATCTGGGTACTGAGAACCGCAGATCCTGAACAGCAGGAGTCGAACTGATGCATTATCTCGATATCATGTTCCGCTCGATCTTTATCGAGAATCTGCCGCTTAGTTTTTTCTTGGGGATGTGCACGTTTCTGGCGATCTCCAAGCAGGTAAAATCGGCCCTGGGTCTTGGTCTGGCAGTGTTGGTCCTGACTGCAATTACAGTTCCGCTGAATAATTTTCTGCTCAACCAGCTTCTCAAACCTGGCGCCCTCCAATGGCTTGGCCAGCCGGGTATCAATCTGACCTTTCTGGGCCTGCTGATTTATATTGCCACCATAGCAGCCGTCGTCCAGATTCTGGAAATGGTGCTGGATCGATTTGTTCCCGCCCTCTACAACACCTTGGGGATTTTTCTACCGCTGTTAACGGTAAACTGTGCGATTCTTGGAGCGACACTTTTTATGGTGGAACGGGATTACACTTTTATGGAAAGTGCTGCTTACGGATTCGGGGCCGGGGCCGGATTTCTGCTGGCTGTTGTAACCTTGGCCGGAATTCGGGAAAAATGCGAATATGCGCATCCTCCCAAAGGACTCCGCGGTCTTGGTATGACCTTTATCTCTGCTGGACTGATGGCCATGGCCTTTATGGGGCTGGCCGGAATGAGCCTCTGATTCCGGAGAATCAAAGATGAACGAAATTATCTTTGGCGTTGCAATATTTTTAAGTCTCCAGTTCATCATGGTGGCCCTGATCGTTTTCACGAAGAAAACATTGCTGCCTAGCGGTGACCTGAGCATCCTGATCAATAACGACAAGGAACTTATCACCGAGCCAGGGGGTAAGCTGTTGACCACCCTGGCCGACCAGGGAATTTTCCTGTCATCCGCCTGCGGCGGGGGAGGAAGCTGCGCCCAGTGCCGCTGTATTGTCACCGAGGGGGGCGGCTCAATTCTGCCGACCGAGGAATCCTCGGTAACCCGCCGTGAAGCCAGAGAAGGTTATCGACTTGCCTGCCAGGTACCGGTCAAACGAGATCTTAAAATTGAATTACCACCGGAAATGCTCGAGACCCGGAAATGGCAGTGCGTGGTTCAAGCCAATGAAAATGTTGCCACCTTCATCAAAGAACTGGTACTCAAATTGCCGGAAGGCGAACAGGTTGACTTCAGTGCCGGAGGATTTATTCAGATTGAGGTTCCCCCCCATGAGTTGGATTATCAGAGCTTCGAGATCGATAATCGATTTCTTGGAGACTGGCGGAAATTCAAAATGTTTCAGTATAAATCGCACGTCTACATACCGGTAACCCGCGCCTATTCCATGGCCAACTATCCAGAGGAGCTGGGCATAATAAAACTCAATGTGCGTATAGCCAGCCCACCGCCCGGACAACCGGCCGCTCCTCCGGGACAGGCATCATCCTATATTTTCAACCTCAAAACCGGCGACGAAGTCACTATCTCCGGGCCATATGGCGATTTCTTCATTGAAGGCGGTGAGGAGGAGATGGTCTACATAGGCGGTGGAGCCGGCATGGCGCCGTTGCGAAGCCATATTTTCGACCTGTTCAAACGCATCAATACTCAGCGAAAGGTCACCTTCTGGTATGGCGGTCGATCCATGCAGGAGGTCTTTTACCAGGAAGAATTTGAAAAACTGGACGAGGACCATGAAAACTTCACCTTCAACCTGGCCCTTTCCGAACCATTACCCGATGATAATTGGGAGGGGTATACCGGGTTTATCCATCTGGTCCTGTACGATCAATACTTAAAAAATCATCCGGCTCCCGAGGACATTCAGTACTATATCTGCGGGCCGCCCATGATGCTCGATTCCGTTCTTGAAATGCTCGACAATCTTGGTGTGGAGTCAGAAAACATTCACTTCGACGATTTCGGCGGCTGATAAGGAGAACAACGTGAGCACTTTTTTACTCACCTTCGGATTTACTTTCATACTGCTGCTGTCAGCAGCCCTTGTTATTAATTACTGCAAAATGAGAACCTCCCGGAGCAGACATCCACTGACGACCATGTGCCACAAAGACGGCGGCCCCATGTGTTGCAGCTGCACCTCTGCCGTACAGCATACGATCTCCCCCAAAAAGCCTTAGGCATTGTTACCCAGAGAACCATTGATGTCCTCAATACTATTGGTCCGATTTTGTTCAGGCGATCACTCCCATGCCCGGTTCTTCAGGAGTGAGGAGACCGTGGGAGCCTTGTTTGGGGTCTGCTGGCCGAACATTGCTGTTTAATACTTTATCTGAGCTCAGGACTCGTTTAAATCAACGGAGCAGCTGTTAACGAGAGCAGAGAAATGAATAACCGGAATATTCTGCGCCAATGCAGCAATCGAACTTTTCAGCTGCATCAGGCAGCCTGAGCAGGTGGTTGTTATGACATCCGGTTTCAGGTCAACAATTTTTTGACCCAGATCATCTCTGATCTTTGCTGAAAGTTCGGGTGCCCCCACATGAAATAACCCTCCCTGACCGCAGCATTGAGGACCGTCAACCAGTTCAACCAGACGGACACGAGGTAAGCTTTGCAACACCGCCCTCGGCTCCTCGGTAATGCCGGCATCATGTCGCAGATGGCAGGGATCATGATAAAAGACTCTGAGATCCTTTTGCTGAACAGAGACTTCAATCCTTTCCTCTTCAAGCAGTGATTCAAGGAAAACGCTGATCTCAATAACCCTTTCACTGATCATCTCTGCCCTGGAACGCCAGTCAGGATCATCTTTGAGCAGGTCTTTATAATCGGCCAAATGGGAAAAACAGGAACCGCAGGATACCAGGATCGGCCCCTCACTGAGTTCCAATGATTTGATATTTTTGCGGGCCATGTCCCGGGCATCTTCTTTCTTGCCCGAGGCCATTATTGCCAAACCGCAGCAGCCGAGCCCATCAGGTATTTGCAGTTTCTGATTATATTTAGACAGGATGGAATCAATATCCTCGATAATTGCAGGGTGGAGATATTGGGCAGTGCAACCCGGAAAGTAGGTTATTGGCGTGCCTGATTTTAAGCGGCCGGCACCTTTGCCAGGCAACAAGTTAGTGGATTCAGAAGAATCGGCAAATAGAGCCAAGCGGAGCCGCAACCCGCTGTCAATCGGCAGACGGCCAAGTATATTGGCCGCTGTCTTGCCGAGCACGCGCGCCGCCCCAAGCAGTTCAGGACGATTCAATGCCTTTCTGGCCAGATATTTTTGATATCCGTGCTCGCCGTACAAAGCTGAAAATTTGGTGCGGGCCTCGATTACTTCTTCGGTAATATCGATTTTGCGCGGGCAGACCATTGAGCAGGCACCGCACAATAGGCATTTTGAATAAATATCCTCAAATACCGGACTGGCCTGCGCACCATCAAACACTTGGGCCAGATGCTGTTTGCCCCGGGCACTGTAGATTTCATTGCCGCTCGCCCGATAAACCGGACAGACCGGGGTACAAGCTCCACACTTGGCACAGCCTTTCAGTTGATCTTCTGAAGGTTGGGCGCTCATTTATTTTGCCCACAACAGATATGCTTTTATGAAGGAATCAATTTTACCATCAAGTACTGCATCGACGTTGCCCATTTCCTGATCGGTTCGGTGATCCTTGATCATCCGATAGGGTTGCAGCACATAGGATCTGATCTGGCTGCCCCAGGCGATCTCTTTCTTCTCACCATGAAGGTTCTGCTGCTGTTCCGCCTTACGTTCCCGCTCAAGCTCGTACAGCTGGGCCATCAGCATTTTCATGGCCATATCTTTGTTGCGGTGTTGAGATCGCTCGTTCTGACACTGTACAACGATCCCAGAAGGCAAATGGGTTATCCGTATCGCTGAATCGGTCTTGTTGACGTGTTGTCCCCCTGCCCCGCTCGCCCGATAGGTATCGATACGTAAATCCTTTTCGTTGATATCCACGTCCACCGAATCATCAAGTTCCGGCATGATCATTACCGAGGCAAATGAGGTGTGCCTCCTGCCACTGGCATCAAATGGGGATATTCGAACAAGGCGATGAATGCCGAGCTCAGAGCGCAGATATCCATACGCATGCTTACCCTGAACAAACACAGTAACGCTTTTCACACCGGCTTCATCACCGGCCAGAAAATCGAGAATATTGGTTTTGAATCCTCTATCTTCGGCCCATCGCAAATACATCCGCAACAACATATCCACCCAGTCTTGAGCTTCTGTACCGCCTGCTCCGGCATGGATGGTAATCATGGCATTGCTCGAATCATGTTTACCGCTGAACATACATTCCAGCTCTGTCTGATCAATCTCTTTTTCGATGGCCGTCAGACTTACGGCCACTTCCTGCTCAGCTTCGCCGTCTTTTTCCTCCACCGCCATCTCAAGAAGCAACTGGGTCTCTTCAATTTCTGCCCACGAATCTTCCCAGCTTTTAATGATGTCCTGGAGCTGGCCAAACTGCTTCTGGATCTTCTGGGCGTTGACACTGTCGTTCCAGAAATCCGGAGCCAAAGTCTGCCGCTCCAGACGCTCCACTTCCTCTTTTTTTGTGGTTAAGTCAAAGATGCTCCTTCAAAGCCAACATTCGACTTTTCATATCGTTGAGCTTCTGAAAGGATAATGCGGATCCGCTTTCCTGTGCCATACCAACACTCTCTAATCAATTACTTCTTTTCGTTTAATGTAAAAACTAACAGCAATTATCAGATAATAAAACGTTCGACCATTATATCCGTTTTGGCCTTGCCTTGACACATGTTACCATAAGAATGATCAACGACATTGCCGCGCAAATCGGAGCAAACAGATACCCCGCCCGAACAAAAAAGGTCCTCTCGTTCAACAGCACCACACGGTCTGCATGGGCCCACTCAACGAACAGCTCTGACTCACTTATAATACGGCCAAGCGGATCGATCACTCCTGATATGCCGGTATTTGCCGAGCGAACCAGACTCCTCCTCGTTTCCACCGCACGATAGGTTGTCATCGCCCAGCTTTGATGCGGGGCACTCGATTTACCATACCAGGCATCATTGGTCAAATTGATCAGGATATTCGCCCCGTTCTCAACCCAGCTGCGGGCAAGATTACCGAAAATAGACTCAAAACAGATCAGAACTCCGGCATTGATATTGTCGTATTTCAGCGGTTCTTCAATGGTACCGACGGAAAAATTACCGGCGGCCTCAACCAATGGGGCCAGAAAGCTCAGATACTTTTTAAGTGGCACATATTCACCATAGGGGACCAGATGACTCTTATAATAAGCCGCGGTAAAATCGCCACTGGGCTCCATCAGAACTGCGCTGTTGTAATGGCGGACCAAGCGTTGGGTCTGGCTTTGTTCAACCTCATACCAAGGAGCCCCGGTGAGAAGAGCAACTTGCGCTTTACTGACAAAGTTACTGACCGGCAGTAGAAACTGATTTCTCGTCGGATAAAAGGGCAAGGCAGTTTCCGGCCAGACAACAAGAGATACCGGTTGTGAATCAACAAGATTCCGACTGAGCCGCACATAATCTTCAACCGTTCTCATCCGCTCTTGAGGAGACCACTTCATGGTCTGCTCCACATTACCCTGTGCAACACCGACCACAGCAGTTTCAGCCGTCTTTATAATCCCTTCAATTTCACCCCATCGCTTCACTGAATAGAGAGAAGTCAGCCCAATGATACAAGCCAGAACCGCTATACCGGCAGCTCGCTGAAAACCTGAATAACGAGCTTTGCTCAGAAAGAATAAGAGTAGATTGGAAAATACGATAAAAAATGTATAGCCGAAGTGGCCAAACAGATCGGCCGCCTGAAGAAGAACAGGAGTCGCCCAGAAACCATAGCCGATATCCATCCACGGAAAACCACTGAAAAACCAGGACCGAATCCAATCGAGACCAACCCACAATGATGGGACGCCGAGAAGCACAAGAGAAAACCGAGCGTGTTGCTGCAGTAAAAAAAATCCTGCGGAAAAAAATGCCAGATACACACTCATGTAAAACACGAGCAGCAACATTGCGGGCACGGCCAGAAACCAATTCAGACCGCCGTATTGGTGTAACACAGAAACAATCCAATAGAGCTGAAGGACATAAAAAAACATCCCGGTAATCAAACCTGAAAAAAAGGCAGCGCTGACTGATCGTTGAGAACTCAGGAAATGGAACAACGGGATAAGGCAGATAAATAGAAGCGGCCAGAACGAAAAACGACCCGGCAGGGCAAGCCATACGAGCAGTGGGGAAGCTAAAAGCAGCACACCTTGTAGCAAGAAGCGGTTTTTACTCATCAGGATTTAACCTTCTCTTCCAACCTGATGATCTTCACCTTTTTTATTCTTCGTCTACCGGCAGTGTGGACAATCAGCCGAACATCACCAACATCTATTGTATCTCCTTCGATTCCGATACGTCCGAGGCTGTGAATAATCAAACCTCC
>JAQYVS010000443.1 GCA_030145365.1 Desulfofustis sp.
GTTGATGACCAGTTCTGCCAGTTCAATCTCCGATGGTGTAGGAGCACCGAAACTGGTGCCGTTGCTCAGTGCTTCCTGGATAGCTCCAACCACTGCAGGGTGATTATGTCCCAAGATCATGGGCCCCCATGAGCAGACAAAATCAACGAATTCGTTGCCGTCCACATCGGTAATTTTGGAGCCGCTTGCCTTTTTGACGAACAGGGGATCGCAGCCCACCGATTTGCAGGCGCGTACCGGACTGTTTACACCACCGGGGATCAGTTCCTGTGCCTTTTGAAAGTATGATTTTGAGTTTTCAGTGTTCATGGTCGCATCTCCTGTATTGGCCATATTTTTAATTTGCCAGCCTTATAGAGGCAATCTGGGTCGATATTGCCGGCCATATTGTTTGCATTTCTTTTAGCGCCTGTTGATGCCACGAGTGGCAAAAATTGTTGCCGGTATGTCAGCATTGACGAAATTTTGGCAATATAGCACGCTCTTTTTCTATCTGTCAAAAGTAAAACTTTTAATGGACGTCGTAAAAAGTCCTGCATACTTTGTTGTAACAGCGAAGCGGTGTCCGGGTTCTCAGATGCTCAACATGCCAGTATGATTGTCTCCGCCTCCTTGCCACCACTATTTTTACCCCCTTGGCGGGGTGTTTATGCCCCCTCGGAGTCTATCGCTTACCTGCGGGGTGTTTATGCCCCCTTACGGGGTGCTTCCTCGGAGTCTCCCCTCCGGGTCGCTTGCCTGTATAACAAATTTTATGCTTAGTCCGATTTCTTGATGAAGATTATAGCAGTCAACTGTAACATTTTGTATTAGTTTATGATTATTAACGAGACAGCCCAACCTTTATTTCTAACAAGAAATAAAAACAGCTGGAAAGGTTGTCAGAGAACCCGACGCCTGAACGAATTTTTGCTTGTCATTAGAGGGAACAATCGGTAAGATGCCTACCGCAACCTCAACACATAAATCAAGCTTAAAAAATAAATAATAGGAGTTGTCAAAATGTCAGGAGAGAACGTAAAACATTTATCAGATGCAGAATTTGATGAATATGTATTAAAGGGCGACCTGCCAAGCCTGGTTGATTTCTGGGCTCCCTGGTGCGGGCCCTGTAAAGCCATAGGCCCGGTAATTGAAGAACTTGCCGGCGTATATGAGGGCAAGGTGCAAATTACCAAGATGAACGTCGATGATAATCCGACTACTCCAGGAAAATATGGCATCAGGGCAATCCCTACCCTTATACTTTTCAAGAATGGCGAGATTGTCGACCAGGTTACTGGTGCTGTTGGTAAAACCCAGCTGACAGCCATGCTTGACAAGGCACTTTAATTTCTCTGCGTGAAAGCCGCCAACTGCTAAAGATGGCTAAGGCAGACTACCAACTCATCATACTCGGTGGCGGCCCCGCTGGACTGACAGCGGGGCTGTACGCTGCCAGGGATCGTCTGAAGGCCCTTTTAATTGAAAAAGGTGCTCTTGGCGGACAGGTGCTGGTGACTGACTGGATTGATAATTATCCTGGTTTCCCGGAAGGACTTTCCGGTTTTGATCTGGTAGAGAAGATGGCTGCCCAGGCAGCCCGCTTCGAACTTGAAACAAAGTATGCCCAGGTAACCGGCCTGGAGTTTTCTGAAAAGACCAAAAAGCTTACCCTGGAAGATGGCGAAACACTGACCTGCCAGTCCCTGATAATTGCCACCGGCGCCCGGCCCAATAAACTAGGTGTCCCCGGCGAAGATGAGTTGACCGGCAAGGGGGTCTCCTATTGTGCTACCTGCGACGGACCGTTCTATAAGGACCAGGAAATAATCGTTGTGGGAGGAGGGGATACCGCTGTCCAGGAGGCGGATTTTCTCACCAAGTTTGCCAGCAAGGTCACTGTAGTCCATCGGCGAGACCAGTTGCGGGCCACCAAGATCCTCCAGGAAAAGGCTTTTGCCAACAAGCGGGTGGAATTTCTCTGGAACTCCCAGATAGAAGAAATTAACGGAGAGAATGGCGTTGACAAGGTCATTATTAAAGATAACAGCGGCAACAAAAGCGAAATGGCGGTGACCGGCGTTTTTGTCCTGATCGGTACAATACCTAACAATGACATACTGCCGCTTGATCAGCTTGGGGCTGATGAGTTCGGATTTATTCAGACCGACGAAGAAATGCGCACCAAGGTTCCGGGTGTCATGGCAGTTGGTGACATTCGCAGCAAAACGGTACGGCAGGTGGTCAATGCTACCGGAGAGGGAGCTGTGGCTGCTATTGCTGCAGAACACTACCTGAACGGGTTAACTGAGTAACAAAGGTTTGTAATGTTTTTTTGCGTTTCTAGGTACCGCCCGTGGGGCAATATTTTTCTCGCAGTACTCTTGATAGTATTGCTTGCCGGCTGTTCGGCAAAAAAAGCAAAGGAGGCACTTGGTTTTTCCCAGCCCCAGCCCGAAACTCCCCAGGCGTTAGCCATGAAGGGGTTGGACTATTATAACCATGGCAAATACGACAAAGCGCTGGTGTCTTTCGAGATG
>JAQYVS010000417.1 GCA_030145365.1 Desulfofustis sp.
CGCTATTTTGTAACTTTGCAGCAAGCTTCATTGCTCGGACTTGATCCGGTTCAACGATTGAGATCGATGCGACCTGTCCCAGTTGTTCCAAGGCCACCGCTATTGCAGTTCCTGCGCCGCCTGCGCCTATGAGTAAAACACGAAAACCGGAAGCATCAATTTTTTTGGTTTTCAATGCAGTTATCAGACCGATCCCATCAAACATCTCTGCTGCCCACTGATCGGATCCGCTGGGGACAAGTACATTGGCTGTTCCGGTTGCTGTTGCCATCGGTCCCCGGATATGGGCGATTTTGTAGGCTAGGGGTTTGTGTGGAATAGTTACCACAATGCCAGCGAAGTTACGTATTGCCCGAAGTCCGCTCAGCACGTTTGGAAAATCAGGGGCTGTTACATGCAGTGGCACCATTTCCGCCTCTATATCATGTTTTTTGAAATATGCTCCAAACGCCAAAGGAGATTGAGCCTGCTTGATCGGGTCACCGATGATTGCCAGTATCTGCATGAGATTATCCTAGCCGTTTCAGTGACCTGCCGCAAGGTTCACTGTGAAAAGATCAGACAATTGTCTGGATACATCATTGAGTTGACAGAACAGTCAAAAACGCATAAAAATCTGAGTGGACGTAATCATAAATTAATATCTATTCACGGAGTTGAAAGGGACCTGGAGTCCAATGCAAAAAAATTATACCAGGAGTCAGACATGAAAATTAACTTGTCCGGTAGAACGGCATTTGTGACCGGTGGAAATTTAGGCTTAGGCCGAGGGATGTCTCTTGCCCTGGCAGAGTGTGGTGCCGATGTGGCCCTGACCTATTATTCCCATAAACAAGAAGGGGAAGAGACCGTCCGGATGATTGAGGATATGGGCTGTAGAGCGTATCTATTTCAGTTGGATGCAACCAATAGCTCTCAAGTGGATCAGGTGGTCGGCCAGGTTGCAGAACAATTTGGGGGACATATTGATATTTTGATGAACAATGCCGGTCATCTCATTGCCCGAAAAGAGATTGCAGAGATGAGTGATGAACATTGGCACAAAGTTATGAATGTCAACGTGTCAACCACCTTCTATTGTACCCGTGCTGTATTACCCCACATGAACACTGGCTGGGGACGAATTGTCAATATGTCTTCGCTGGCTGCAAGAAACGGTGGCAGTTATGGACAAGTGGCGTATTCAGCCTCAAAAGGGGCAATCATATCCTTTACCCGGGCGCTTGCCAAAGAAGTGGCTAGCAAAGGAATTACCGTAAATGCGGTTGCTCCAGGTGTTATTCTGGAGACACCGTTTCATGAAACATTTACCGCCGATGATGTCCTCAAAACCATTATTAACAATACACCGCTCAAACGGGGTGGAGTTCCCGAAGACGTGGCGGGAGCGGTTATTTATTTTGTTTCCGAACTTGGTTCTTTTGTCACCGGCGAGGTGCTGGAGATTAATGGTGGTTTGTACTTTGCCTAAGTATCTATAAAAGGGTGGCTTTCGTGGCTTCATCACTTCCAACATTGTGCGGCTCCATGGCCGCCCATCCATACCGTCTCGCCGTTGAAGTCCATAATGCTGCCTATCGCGAATTGGGGATAGACTATACCTTTGTTTACTTTGGGATAACAGATCCGGAGGAGGGTGTCAGGGCAATCAGGTCCCTTGGTATTCGAGGTATGAATGTGTCAATGCCGTTTAAGTCTGCAGTTCTACCGTTTCTTGATCGGCTCGATCCTGCTGCAAAAGCAATTGGGGCGGTAAATTGTATCAATAATCGGGAGGGGAACCTGACCGGATATAATACCGATTATATTGGTGCAATGAACGCATTGGAAGAAAAGGTCACTCTGAATAATTCACAAGTGGCCCTGCTCGGCGCCGGCGGGGCAGCTCGTGCAGTTGCCTATGGTCTGGTTAATCGCGGAGCACTGGTCACGGTCTTCAACCGCTCTGTCGACAGGGCTCAACAGCTGGCTGATGATTTTGGTCTGGAAGTCGGCGGGACCCTGGAATCGTTTCCCGGGAAGAAGAGATTTACTATCCTGATAAATTGTACCTCTGTGGGCTTTAATACCCCGGATGAATGTCCCATTGACGGGACCAGCCTGTATCAGGGGTTGATTGTGATGGATGCCGTTTTCCTTCCCGTTGACACCGAACTTCTGAAACGAGCCCGTTCTGCCGGATGCCAGACAATACAAGGGGTACGGATGCTGCTGCACCAGGCCTGCGGCCAGGTAGAGCTGTATACCGGGCATGAGGCACCGATCGCAGTGATGGAGGAGGTGATTGAACGGGAGATCAGAAAAATGAGCGTATGATCTATTGTTCTTCTAAAATAGGTGCCACTCAGGAGTTCGGCACCCATTTCAATATATGTTTAGCGACAGCAACCAGTTCCCCGCTCTGGTTTACGATCTCAATGTTTGACAACGAGCGGTGTCGTTCGGGGTCAATTTCCTCGATAGTGTAGTTCACGGTAATGGTGTCGTTGATAAATACCGGTTTCAAAAAACGTATGCGATCATAGCCGAGCGACACCGGAGTGGCATCATCATCGGCCGCCGGATATTTCTCCAGAATCATAGTCGACGCTGTGGACATGAAACCGATGAGCAGCGAGCCATGGGCAATGCGGCGGCCATAGGATGTCTTTCTCATGAATTCTCGATCAACATGATTAGGCGAGAGATCACCGGTGATACCGGCAAATAAATAGATATCGCTCTCGCCGACCGTTTTGGAAAAACTGACGCTGCAGCCAACTTCGAAAGATTGCGGTTCCATAAGATTAAGCCTCCGATAGTCCATCCATCGTGAATCCATTATTTACGAGCGATTGTATCAAGGTCTCGCTTTGGGCATCTTCGAATGGATCAAGAGGTGGTCTTACCCGTCTCCAGCCTGGGGTGTCGGAAAAATGGGATACCGCGGCTTTCATTGCAGGGATCATGACATAGCCTTGAAAGATATCTCGAACCTGATCCAGAGCCGCTTGCTGGTCGTCAGCATCCGGCTGCTGCCATGTCGCTGCAAGCCTCGCGATTGCTTCTGGGTTTACGTTTGCTGTGGCACTGATACAACCCGCACCGCCATGACGAAGTCCTTGGAGCAGAAAGGTTTCAGATCCTGGAAAGATATTGAACTGTTCACCACCGAATTCCTCCAGCATCATCCTGGTATTATTCCAGTCGCCCGAGCTGTCTTTGATTCCAACTATG
>JAQYVS010000012.1 GCA_030145365.1 Desulfofustis sp.
ATCGGGCTCTATCGATCGCTGGGTGGACAGATCGAACTCCCTGAGCCTGAGATTGCCGGAGCTGAGGTTGAAATGTCTTTTTCCGGTCAAAGTAAATGAGGGCTAGTGTATGAAATCCGAGCACAGTGGAGATAATCCCAAAACCCGAAAGTTCGGTTTGCGAACGATTCTTGTTTCTGTGGTTGTACCCGTAATCGTGTTAAGCATCGGGGTGGCGGTCACCATGCATTTTATGCGGACTTCACCTAAAGCCGTGCCGCGAAAAAAACCGGTCTATCAGACTCTAGTTCAGGTCGAACGAATACGCTTTTCCACGGAACAAACGGTGATTAAAGGTATGGGGAGCGTCATTGCCGCCCGCGAAGTCGCCCTCAAACCGCGGGTAAGCGGTGATGTGGTTTATTTAAGCGAAGAGGTAATTCCAGGCGGTGTGTTGAAGGAGGGAGAGACGGTTTTAAAGATCGATCCTGCCGACTACCAGCTGGTGATTCATCAATTGGAAAGCGAGGTGGCCAAGGTTCAGGCTGATATGGTCATGGAAATGGGAAACCAGCGGGTGGCTCAGAAAGAATTCGAGCTTCTTGGAGAAGAGGCCGATGATGCTGAAAAAGCACTGATGTTGAGAAATCCGCAATTAAAACAAAAGGAAGCATCCCTGAAATCGGCTCGCTCACGCTTGGCCAAAGCTTCGCTGGATTTTGAAAGAACGCAGCTGAAAGCTCCGTTTGACTCAGTTGTCCGTTCCAAGTCTGTTGAACTCGGAGCTCGAGTGACGGAATCGGCTTCGGTAGCCCAACTGGTGGGTACTGGATCGTTCTGGGTCCAGGTGGGGGTTGCCGTGGAAAAACTGGATTGGATACAATTCCCGGACAAAGGCAAGCCTGGTACGGGATCGATTGTTCGAATTAATCCACGTACGGGCAATGGACCTAAAAATTATCGTACCGGCAGGGTGGTCAGGCTGGCTGCTGATCTTGAAGAAAACGGCAGGATGGCTAAAGTAATTGTAGAAGTGGACGACCCACTATGTCTGGATCCTGCAAATCAAAGTCTATTTCCGCTTTTCCTCGGTTCATATGTTCAGGCTGAAATTGAGGGTAAGACACTGGACCAGGTGTATCGATTGCAACGAGCCCATATGCGTGATGGCAGCAGCATATGGATTCTGACTGACGACGGTACCCTTGCCATACGAGCTGTTGAGCCGGTTTTTAAGGCTGAGGACTATGTTCTGGTTAAAGATGGCATTGACATGGGCGAGCAAATCATCGTTTCCAACATTGCTGTTCCGGTTGCTGGGATGAAGATTCAACTTGAGGGACAGGCAGGATCGGATTCCCAAAAGAAAGGAATCAAAGGGAAAAAACCGGGGCAAATGAACGGCCCACCGGGAAAAGGCTCAGGAAAAACGAGTGGACCACCGCAAAATAACGATATGAGTTCCGCAGAAAAACCAGGAAATGATCAGAAGGAGCCCGGCGACCGTGCCCAATAAACCCGGTATTATCAAATGGATGGTGCTCAATAAGGTTACTCCCAACCTGTTGATGATTATCCTGCTTCTCGGAGGTTTGATGGTGTCAACGACCATCAAACAGGAGGTGTTTCCCGAATTTGAGTTAGACCGGGTGTCGGTCAGTGTTTCTTATCCCGGAGCTTCTCCTCAAGAAGTGGAACAGAGTGTTGTTCTGGCTTTGGAGCGGGCCGTTCAGGGGATTGAAGGGATCGATGAGATAACGGCAACTGCTTCAGAGGGCCGCGGCTCGTTGCAGGCTGATCTTACAGAGGATGCATCTCCTCAAGAAGTGCTTTCAGATATTGAGCAGGCAGTTGATCGAATTGATACCTTTCCTATAGATGCGGAAGATCCGAAAGTTACCTTGGCCTCTCGGAAACGCCAGGTTCTAAGATTGAGCCTTTTCGGTGATGTCTCGGAAATGGAATTGCGCCAGGTCGTGGAACAAGTCAAGGACCAGCTTCTGTTGAATAAAGGCATCAGCCAGGTGGAAATAAGCGGTGGCAGGGATTATGAACTGAGTGTGGAAATTCCGCTGGAGACACTGAGACGTTACAATTTAACGATTGACCAGGTGGCCGGTCTTCTCAGACAAAAATCAATTGACGTACCCGGCGGAAAGATTGAGACGGATAGCGGAGAGATCCTGCTCAGGGTGACAAACAGAAAAGAATGGGCGGATGAGTTCAGCCGGATACCGGTGCTGATGAACAACGACGGTTCCACTATCTATCTGGAAGATCTTGCTGTTGTCAAAGAGGGCTTTGAAGATTCCAACCGGCTTGCCAACTATAACCAGCAGCGCTCGATGCTTCTCAAGATATACCGGGTCGGCAAGGAAACACCAATCGGTGTATCCAAGGCCTCTCATGAAGCAATGGCCGATATAGAAAACAGCCTACCGCCGGCCATAAGCTACTCCTTTACAAGCGACAGCTCAGTAATATACAAACAGCGTCTGGTGCTGTTATTAAAAAATGCCTTCATCGGACTTGTCCTGGTGCTGATTGTTCTTGGCACGTTTCTGGAGTTGAAACTGGCATTCTGGGTTACCATGGGAATACCGATCTCATTTCTGGGGGGCTTGTTGTTCCTGCCATTTTTCGATGTCTCCATTAACATGATTTCCATGTTTGCCTTTATTATTTCACTGGGAATTGTCGTTGATGATGCAATTATTGCCGGTGAAAACATCTATGAGTATCGGCAGCGAGGGTTGAACCGTATTGAGGCGGCAATTCAGGGAGCCAAGGATGTTTCCATCCCCATAGGTTTTTCCATTTTAACCAACGTGGCTGCATTTCTACCGCTCTATTTTGTTCCGGGAGTCATGGGAAAGGTTTGGCGGGTAATACCGTTGGTGGTGATCACCGTATTTTTAATTTCCTGGTTTGAATCACTTCTTATCCTGCCTGCTCACCTCGCTCATTCCAAACCGAGTAATGGCAATCCTCTTACTCGGGTAATCTCTTTGTGGCAGAAGACTTTCAGCGGATTACTTAATCGGTTTGTCACCAGGATCTATGTCCCAGCTCTGGATAAGTTCCTGAAATATCGATTTGCAACCATTGCTCTTTTGCTTGGTCTTTTAATCATTACCGGCGGCTATGTTTTCAGCGGTCGGATTGCTATGATTCTGATGCCTCGGGTTGAATCCGATCGTGCTGTTGTGACTGCTGTTCTTCCCATCGGCAGCCCGGATTCAGAAATGATCCGGGTCAGAGATCGTCTGGTTAAAGGAATAGATAACGTAGCAGATAAAAATGGAGGAGACGAGTTACTGGAAGGGGTTTCTTCATTGATATCTGATAATTCAGTGCAGATCGATGCCTATCTAACCCCGGCCGGTATTCGTCCGTACTCCACCAGGGAAGTAGCGAAAATGTGGCGCAGTGCGGTCGGTCCGATTGTCGGTCTGCAGTCTCTTCGTTATGAGTCTGACAGGGGGGGGCCAGGCAGTGGTGCCGGGTTATCCATAGAACTGAGCCACAAGGACTTCACAACACTCGACCAGGCCAGTCTGCTGCTTGCCGAACAACTGGAACTTTACTCTGGGGTCAAGGATGTTGACAGCGGCTACGCCCCCGGAAAAATCCAATATGATTTTATCGTTAACGAGCGGGGGGAAAGCCTGGGACTTACTGCTACTCAAGTCGGACGTCAGGTCCGAAATGCGTTTCAAGGAGCAATAGCACTGCGCCAGCAGCGTGGCAGCAACGAAGTAACTGTTCGGATCCGATTGCCCGAGGAGCAGCGACTCAGCGAATATAACATCGAAAATTTCATGATTTCAACACCTGGAAAAATCTTTGTTCCCTTGAGTGATGTGGCAACAATTATCAAAGGACGGGGATATACCAGTATTAAAAGAAGAGACGGTAAACGTACAAAAATGGTTACCGCAAACGTCGATCCCATTGGGGCAACCGCAACGATTATGGCCGGTCTTGATCAGGATGTCCTGCCTCAGCTGGCCCGGCAGTTCCCAGGACTTTCCTCTGGCTATAAAGGCCGACAGGCTTCACGAAAGGAGAGTGTCGGGGAGTTGATGAGTAACTTTCTATACGCCCTCGGTGCCATCTACTTTTTATTGGCAATTCCATTCAGGAGTTATCTGCAGCCGATCATCGTTATGGCGGCAATTCCATTCGGTATTATTGGGGCAGTGTATGGCCATCTTATCATGGGCTACAATCTCAGTTTGATGAGTATGATGGGAATTGTGGCGCTTTCAGGGATTGTTATTAACGATTCACTGGTTCTGATTGATTATGCCAATAAACAACGGAAAAAAGGCAGGTCTCCGATTCATGCCATCACTGCAGCTGGATCCCGGCGATTCAGACCCGTCGTTTTGACTACCTTTACTACCTTTGGTGGATTGGCGCCGATGATTTTTGAAACATCCCGACAGGCCCGGTTCATGATACCCATGGCAATTTCACTCGGTTTCGGGATCTTGTTTGCAACCGTAATCACCCTGATTTTGATGCCATGTCTGTACCTTATCCTCGAAGATCTCAAAGCCGTGCTGAGTCCAGATCATGGAATTGGACATGTTCCGGCAGACCAGATTGAATAAGCAGGTCAGTGCCACTTCTGAACGAACATTAGCTGGGTATATCGGCTGGAGTGTACTTCACAACCACCAGGGTTAAATCGTCTTCGTTTTTGATACCGTTACAAAAATCGAGCTGATCACTGCATATTTTTTCTAAAATTCCCTGGGCATCAAGGTTTGCGTATCTGCGCAGGCAATCTTGTAATCGTTCTTTGCCATACATCTCCCGTTCTTCGTTGCATGCCTCCCACAGACCATCGGTATAGATCAGAAATATCTGGTTTGGCTGCAGATCTGACTTCTGCTGACTGGTATACTCATAGTCGAGATCGACACCTAAAGCCAGACCGGGACCTTTGAGTTCTTTAAAAGAGTCATCTGCCGGATCATACCGCAAAGCGGGATCATGGCCGGCTCGAATCCATTCCAGGCTCTTCAGTCTATTATCAAAGCTCAGATAAAAAAGGGTCATAAAGCGGCCACTCTTCTCAACATCCCTGCTCAAGTGGCGATTCATGGCCCTGATTATATCGACATTTGTACCTGCTTGTGAGGCTCGCATGCGTAAAAATGCCCGGGCGCTTGACATGAGCAAGGCCGAGTCAACCCCATGGCCGGTAATATCACCCACCACCACTGAAAAACGATTTTCACCGTCCTCAGTGGATATTAGGTAGTCGAAATAATCTCCTCCAACTTCCTCGCAGGCAATATTTCTCCCGGCAACTTGAAAATGTTCAATATCTGGCGGCTTGTCTGGCAAGAGGCTTCGCTGAACTTCCCCGGCCAGCGCCAAGGCCTTTTTCTGCTCGGTCATATCCGTTATAAAGGCCATGATACCGAGAATATCGCCGCTGTCAGAGTTCAGGGTGTTGGCATGAATGAGTACCGGAATTAACGAGCCATCCGAAGCTGGTAGCTCACATTCGACCTTTTGGTACTCAGAATTTGATGGAAATTCAGCTTTTCCACTGAGCAATTGCTTCTTTGTCCCAACATTATTTTCGAATGGGTTGCTGCCGATTAGTTCAGTACGTAATTCACCGACCATTTTCGCAAAAGCATCGTTGCTATCAACGATGTGTAATTCATTATCCATGAGGATAAAGCCTTCACCGGTGGTATCGACGATCCGTCGATATTTTTCTTCGCTTCTGCGTAATTGTTCTTCTGCTTCTTTCCGGTGATGGATATCAATAAGAATGCCCTGGTGGTAGCGTATGCCCTGCTCGTCTTCGATCACCGATGTTCGGTCTTCAACCCAGCGGATTTCACCACTTTTTGTAACAATCCGGTAGTATTGACTATAAGATTCACACCCTTGACGAACAAATTCATCAATCTCACTTTTGGTTCGCTCCGTGTCACCTTCGTAGACCAAGTCTCGAAACATAACTTTGCCGCTGAGAATATCTTCAGCCCGGTAACCAAAGCGTGAAATATTTGGTGAAACATAGACCATCTTTCGATCTTCCAGTCTTTCTGCAGCCAGGCGGCGAAACAGAATAGCCGGACTGTTATCAATGATATACTCCGCCAATCGCAGGGTTCTGTCAGCCTCGCTGGTACGGCTTTGTTCAAGTTCTTCTACACGGTTGCAAAGTAATTGGTTCTCTGCTGAAAGCGCCGCGAGTTTGTTGAGCAGTTTTTTGTGTACGAGATTCAAGGACGTATCCTGAGGCACCTCGGCCACTTCACTTCTGTGAGTATTGCTTGTCATGATGAATGGATAATATCGGAGTGGATGTTGAGACCTGCAATCCTTATATTGCTGCCTCATTGAAAAGACTATGCTACATGTGAGCACATGTCAATTTGCACTCAGTAAATATCTCCTTTCTAAACTCCATTAATACCCAGGTTGTCTTATCCCAAAAGCGACGAATAGATCATCCGGGCAGTAAGATAAATCCGCGTGCTACCCTTCTCTATAAATATTGATAGTTTATTGGTTGTATACCCAGTGTGGTTTTAACTTTTTGTGTTTCATACAGAGTGCATATTGACAGATAGTGTCGCAGGAATTATTGTAGGCATCGGAAAACTTAGATAAAAAATCCGCCGTTTTGTTCGAACATAACGGTGTATCGTTAACAGTTTGGAGTAGTACAATGCCGGTTTACGAGTATGAATGTCCCACGTGTCAGAGTGTTATTGAAGTTCAGCAGAAGATTGCTGATCCACCTTTGAGCAGTTGTCCGGAATGCCAAAGCCCAGTAAGAAAGTTGATGTCCATGTCTTCCTTTCAGTTAAAAGGCGGTGGCTGGTATGCCGATGGCTATGCTTCCACCAATGGTAATTCGGAAAAGAAAGAACCAAGTAAACCGGCGGCCCCCCCTTGTCAAACCGGTCAGGCTGGAGCTGGTTGTTCTGGATGCCCCGCAGCAGCCAGCGGAAAGTAATAGTGACCTTACCTGCTTTGGGTTGATTGTTTCACCAAGTCTCAAACAAATCCGATACGAGTCCGGTGTGATTAATGCAAGCCGGACTTTCCAATTATAGCCATTGCGTCGCCGTAGGAATAGAAGCGATAATCATGCTCGATTGCCTTCTGGTAACAGTCGAGCAGTCTGTGTCTGCCGCATAATGCCGAAACAAGGAAAAGAAGTGAAGACTGGGGCAGGTGAAAATTGGTGATGAGATTGTCAATTACTCTAAAGCTGAAACCTGGAGTGATATAAAGATCGCACCAACCTCGAACCGGTCTCAGCCTGCCACCGGCATCGGCACTGAATTCAAGAGCCCGAACGGTGGTGGTTCCAACCGCCCAGATGTTTCCTCCCTCCGATTTTGTTCGATTTGTGATATCCGCCGTTTGCCCGGTAATTTCTATAAACTCCTGATGAATATTGTGGTTTAAGATTTCTTCTTCCTGAACCGGGGCAAAAGTCCCGTAGCCGACGTGCAACGTTATAGAAGTAATGCCTACTTCTTTGGCCTGGAGCGCTTGCAAAAGTTTATCAGTAAAATGGAGACCTGCAGTCGGTGCCGCCACGGCACCCGGCTGGTTTGCATAAACCGTCTGATAGCGGTTTACATCGTCTTTCGATGTTCCGTCCGGACGTTTGATGTATGGGGGAAGGGGAACGTCTCCGGTCTTCTGGAGTAGACTAGCCAGCCCGATTTTTGACAAGATTTTAAGCTCAATGCGCCATTTGCCCCTTCCGCAATTTTCAATAAGCGTACACACACTTTGATCATTGAACACAATACGTGCTTTGGCTTTTGGTGGTCGTGATGATTTGATCAGCGCTTCACACTGAAAAGAGAATGTGTCAGAAGTGTCAGATTCGTTGACAACAGGGCTTGGATAGTTGAGCAGGAAGACTTCTGCTTTGCCCCCACTTTCCTTTCTGCCACTCAGGCGGGCAGGAAACACTTTGGTATCGTTGACTACCAGGAGGTCACCTGGTCGGAACAGGCGGATGATCTGGTTAAACTGCAGGTGTTCAATTTCTCCGGTTGTTCTGTTCAGTACGAGCAATCGAGAATGATCGCGTTTTTCCGCAGGATACTGGGCAATATTTTTTTCAGGCAGGTGGTAG
>JAQYVS010000037.1 GCA_030145365.1 Desulfofustis sp.
CTGGGCCTGGGTCGTACCAATTTTGACCAACCGCCAATTGTCCATGATAAATTTCAGTACATAGGCTCGGATCCAATAGGCAGCATAATAGGAAAATTTAACCCCCCTATAGGGATCAAATTTTTTTGTGGCTTGCACTAATCCAACATTGCCTTCCTGGATCAGGTCCATGAAATTCTGCATCCAGTATTTCTGAAAATCCATCGCCACTTTAACAACCAGGCGAAGATTGGAGGATACCAGTCGATAGGCCGCATTGGGGTCGCCGGACTCTCTGAATTGAATTGCCAGTTCTTCAGTCTCTTCGCGTGACAGCAACTCATACTGGCTGATCTCCTGAAGATAGCGGTGCAATGCAGGGTTACTTAATACCGGAAGATTTTCGTCGTCAGAAATAGCCACCAATGGATTTTCATGGGGCTCAACTTTCGAGGATATTTTCTTGTTCTTTTTACTCATCTATAGTTATCTCAAGGAAACCTTGGTATGTTCGTGAAAAAAGAATAGCATTCTACTCTACTGAAAAAAAAGTGCAATTATTATGTGTTAAGGGACTGTTTCAAGATTCTTTCCACCTCTTATTATTCTACCATATTCAATCTTTTGTTGAATAATTTATTTTCCTATTTTTATTTTTATGATAGAAGAGCATGCTTTTATTCCATTTACACATCAACTTACAGCTTAGTCATCAGCCCATCAGCATATGGTAATACATGGAACATATACGTAATTTCAGCATTATAGCCCATATTGATCACGGTAAGTCTACACTTGCCGATCGTATGATCCAAATGTGCAGCATGGTTTCAGACAGGGACTTTAAGGATCAACTTCTCGATAATATGGATATTGAACGGGAACGGGGCATTACCATAAAGAGTCAGACCATTTGTCTTCCTTATAAGGCTCGAAACGGTAAAACATATGCTCTCAATCTTGTCGATACCCCAGGCCATGTCGATTTCAGCTACGAAGTTTCACGAGCACTGGCATCCTGTGAAGGAGCATTGCTTATTGTTGATGCCGCCCAGGGTGTCGAGGCTCAAACTCTGGCTAATCTTTATCTGGCCATGGAAAATGAGCTTGATGTCATCCCGGTAATCAATAAGATCGATTTGCCCTCTGCAGAGCCGGAAACCGTCAGTTTACAGATTGAAGAAGACCTTGGCCTGGACAGCGATATGATCCAGCTCTGTTCAGCAAAAGATGGCACAGGCGTAGAAGATATCTTTGAAGCTATTATCACCTATCTGCCCCCACCCGAGGGTGATCCCGATAAACCGCTGCAAATTCTTATTTTTGACGCAAATTATGATTCTTATCGTGGAACAATCATATCCTGCAGAGTAATCAACGGGATTGTCAGACCGGGTGATCAAATTCTCTTTATGTCGACTAACGCTTCTTATCGTGTGGAAGAAGTTGGTCTCTATCGGGTAAAAAAAGATCCTCAAAAACAACTCAAGGCAGGAGAAGTCGGCTACATTCTTGCTGGTATAAAGTCTGTCAACGATGCAAAACCAGGCGATACTATCACCCATAGCATTGCCCCTTGCGAATCACCCTTACCCGGATTTAAAGAAATTCAGCCAGTTGTCTTCTCCTCTATTTATCCTATTTCATCGGATGATTATGAAGATCTAGGAGCGGCCCTGGAAAAACTTCAGTTAAATGACGCTGCCCTTTCGTTTCAAAAAGATTCTTCAGCGGCACTGGGTTTTGGATTTCGCTGTGGCTTTCTAGGCCTTTTGCACCTGGAGGTTGTACAGGAACGACTGGAACGTGAATTTGATATCTCTCTGATACTCACCGTACCATCGGTCAGATATCATTTTTTCTTGAGTGACAAAAGTGAAATCATGGTTGACAATCCGGCGCATTTTCCGGATCCATCCAAGATACAGTGTATAAAAGAACCTTATATTAAAGCCTCGATATTGATCCCAGAGCGCTATATGGGCGCAGTTATGACCCTGTGCATTGAGCGGCGAGGAGAAAATACTAACTATCTTTATCCAACGCCCGGCAGAATAGAACTCACGTGTGAGTTACCCCTGGCTGAAGTGATCTATGATTTTTATGATCGCCTTAAGTCAATTAGCCAGGGTTACGGTTCCTTTGATTATGAAATTCTTGATTATCGGCCCAGTGATCTGGTGAAACTTGAAATCCTGGTAAATGGCGAAGTCGTCGACGCGCTCTCCCAACTTGTACATCGTTCAAATGCCCGGGCCCGGGGACTGAGTGCCTGTGATAGGTTAAAAGAAGAAATTCCACGTCAGATGTTCAAAATTGCCATCCAAGCCGCCACCGGCAATACAATAATTGCCAGAACCAATATATCAGCACTGAGAAAAGATGTGACTGCAAAATGCTATGGCGGTGATATTACAAGAAAAAGAAAACTTCTTGAGAAACAGAAAGCCGGTAAGAAACGGATGAAAACGGTAGGTAATGTGGACATTCCGCAGAATGCCTTTCTGGCAGTTCTTAAACGCGATATTGATTAAAGAGGCGAGCAATCTACAAGCTCGTAGCTTTGCTAACTCTAGTTATCCAAATCACTGCCGATGCATGTTTTGGGAGCATTAACATCAATCCCCTTCTCCAGCATGATCTGCTCCATCTCCTGCCAGCTCAACACTGATTTTTCCTGCCGGGAAAGATAGACGATACAGTCCTGACAAATATTAAAGGCCATTTTATCCACTTCACTAAAGATATCCCAGCAATCTCTATGAGGATTTTCCTTGGAAGGACATTTTTTGTCTTCAGCACAATTCATAATTACCCAGCACGGAAGTTCGGAAAATGGTGACATTAAAATCTCCTCTTTTAAAAAACATATAAAAACTGAAGAGCGATTTTAATGTATTGATCAACTGCTGGCAAGAAAGATTTACCAGGAAATGAATACATAGGTTGACAGGCATTGACAAGTATCAAATAATAAAAGAAATAAAAAACACTTGTGCGTATTGTTCCAAACAGCTTTATACGCCACTAGGGTGTCAGGATTTTGTCGATTTCTGCAACCAACTGCTCCCGGCCGTACCTCGACGTTGCCGAGAACACAACTCGCTGGTCAGGACGTATGGAGTGACCGGCATCAAGTAATCCGGCATTTTTACTTCGCAGGTTTCCACTCAATTTGTCTGCCTTTGTATATACAGCAAGAAATCTGATTTTCTTCTGCCGTAACCAGAGAAGCAGCTCTCTATCCTGTTGTTTTGCCTCATGTCTCAAATCCATGATCACAACCACGCAACGAAGCTGGTTTCTGGTTTCCAGATAAGAAGTGATCAGCTTTCCCCATTGGGCCTGAATCTGCTTGGAAACCTTGGCATATCCATACCCCGGCAGATCGACCAAATGGCATACACCCGGCACCAAGAAAAAGTTCAAACCCTGGGTTTTACCCGGCCGGGAACTCACTTTCACGTAGTTCTTCCGGTTCAGCAATGTATTGAGAAGGCTTGATTTACCGACGTTGGATCTACCGGCAAAGGCGATCTCAGGAAGGTCATCTTCGGGTAATTGTTTTAAGCTGTGAACACTCAAAACGAAATCTACATTGCTGAAATCCATATGTTTAAATAAGATCCGTTGGTTAAATAACTTTATTTAACGGGTATTCAATAATTCCCTGGGCACCTTTCTCAAGGAGCCGAGGAACCAGGTCTCTAACCATATCCTGTGAGACGACAGTTTCTACTGAAAACCAGTCGGATTGATAAAGATTGGCAATCGTAGGAGCATTCAGACTCGGTAATATTGCTACCACCTTGTCCAAATCCTTGTCTTCAACATTCATCTTGAGTCCAACAATGCGATCAGCTTTTAAAGCAGCCTGTAGCAATATTGCTATATTTTCTATCTTATGTCGTTTCCATGGATCCTTCCAGGCTTCTTTGTTGGCGATAAGTTGCGTGTTTGATTCCATGAGTTCATGAATGATCCTTAATCCGTGAGCTCTTATCGTACTCTCGGTTTCAGTAACCTCTACTACAGCATCGGCGAGTCCGGATACCACTTTAGCCTCTGTTGCGCCCCAGGAAAACTCAATATCAACATCAATATTTTTATCTTTAAAGAATCTTTTTGTTACATTAACGAGTTCTGTGGCTATTTTTTTGCCCTTCAGATCCTCAATTGTTTTGATTGGAGAATCACCTGCTACAGCGATAACCCATCGAGTCGGCTTTTTACTGACCTTTGAGTAAACAAGTTCAGCAACTACTATTGCATCCGATTGATTTTCCAGAGTCCAGTCTTTGCCGGTAATCCCGGCATCAAGCATACCGCTTTCTATATACCTGGACATCTCCTGCGGTCGACAAATTGAACAATCGAGTTCCGAATCATCAATCTTGGGAAAATAATTTCGTGCAGCCGGTTTGATCACCCAGCCTCCCTTTTCAAATAATTCAATCGTGGCATTCTCCAGGCTTCCTTTGGGCAAGCCAAGCTTTAACACATTCATTTACTGCTCCAGCTGTTATAATTAGTTTCAATAGACATCTTTTGGATCAAATACTCGCTTCTCGATTCGCTCAAAGGCATTGCCTTTAACCTTACGATGAAAACAGGATGGATACCCTTTATGACAGGCAGCACCGCCATGCTGCTTGACAAGGTAGATAACAGTATCTTCATCACAATCCACCAATATATCCATTATTTCCTGAATGTTTCCGGAACTTTCTCCTTTGAGCCAGATCGTTTTCCTGGACCTGCTCCAATAATGCGCTTTCCCGGTTTGCAATGTTTTTTCCCAGGCTTCACGATTAATATAGGCAAGCATCAGAACCGTGCCATTGTGATAATCCTGTGCAATTGCCGGAATCAATCCGTCAGTCGATTTTGTAAAGTTAATTTCGATCATAATGTTGTATCTGCTTTAATCAAGGAATACCTGGTACTGTTTTCAACGCACGTTACCCGTTCACACGTCCGCTCTTTCAAGGGACCCACATTATGAAGCCAATGGGTTTTTGTCAAGAATTGTAGACGCAGATACCAGTTTGACACATCCGCCGCCAATCACTATTGTGAAAATCCTGCGGTTTTTAAGAACAGTTAATCATTTTGGTATTTCTACTCTTTAACCACAATTAAGGAAAATACATGTATCTCATTGAAGACAAAAATAAAATCACCATATCTTTTACCGGTAAACTAGATAACGGCACAGTCTTTATCGAGGTTACCCCGCAAGATCCCATGGTGGTTCGGCTTGGCGAAAGCGAACTCCCTCCTTCTGTGGAAATGGCTATGATCGGCATGGAAAAAGGAGAGAACAAAAAAATACGCGTCTCTTTTGATGAAGGCTACGGTCCCCGATTAAAAGACCTACTCCATGAAATTTCTCTGGAAACTTTTGGAGATCGAATTGATCCCAAACCAGGTATGGTTTTGTCACAGACAATAGTGAAAGATGGCGTTGAACAGAAAGTGCCGGTAACAGTCATTGAGATCAAAGACAGGCACGTTGTGCTTGATTACAATCATCCGCTGGCAGGACACCATCTCACCTACGATCTCACCGTCATCGATATCGAAAAATAACTATTACTGCGACCAGTCGCTTACAGAATCAAAAAAGAATCTTGAAACCTATTGATGATAAATCATAAATAAATAGCAGGAATTTAGTTTGGTGAGAAAAAAAACGCGACATATGTTCTGTGCACGTATACCTGCCTGCTACTCAATCATTAAGGATGGCTGGTAACCAATCGTTCCCGTTAAGTCGGCTTCGTCGAGTTGAGCTCCCTCAAGATCGGCCCCGGTTAAATCCGCACCACTGAGATTTGCCTTGTAAAGATCGGCTTTTCTCAAATCGGCATTTTTCATGTTCGCTCCCTTCAGAGATACCCCCTTCAGATTTGCACCTTCCAGGTCAACACTTTCAAAATTGACTCCACTCAGATCAGCTCCTTCCAGATCTGCCTTTCTGAGATTTTTCCCCTTTAAATCAACTCCGCTTAAATTGCATGAATAACATCGTTTTTCATCCAGCAATTTTTCAATCTGCATTTCAGAAAAATCGGGGATATTCTCGCCCAGCACATCATTATCAGCCACTGCTGACTGGGCAGCTGCAACAGCTGACTCTGGTTCTCCTGTCTTTACCATAGCATTTTCCGCCATCTCCTGTGTGGCTGCCGGCACGTCGGGTTTGGTTTCCTCAACCATCACAGCCTCTGTCTTGCTCTCGCTGGGTGGCTCGACACTTATTTCTTCTTTACCAAGATCTTCAATCGCTTCAGTCTCTTCGATTGCTGGTTTTGTGTTTGGCTGTTTATAAACCTGCTCGGTAACTTTTTTCTCTGTCTTTTTCTGGCTGCTTGTCTCGATGTTTGTTTCTTCCTTCTTGATAGCTTCAGTAGGTTCTACTGTATCGATGGCTGTATCTGTATGTGTTTCATCTGAAACTTTTTTAGAAGTTTTTTCCTGCTGTTCTTCAATATTTATCTCTTTGACAGGTGTCACCGTTTTAACCGGTGGTGCATTCTCATCGTCCTGAAGAACTTCGGCACCTTGAGGTTCACCTGATGCATCGGTTGTGAATGCCACCTTTTTCTGATCCTTTATCTCTGTTGGTGTCTTTTCCTCTGGTGTATTGTCCTTTTCCATGACCTCTTCCTGAATCGCGGGATCTGCCATTTTTTTCTCAAGAGGTACATCGCCCCTTAACGTCCCAGTGAGGTAAGCACCATCCAGCATTGCCCCCTGAAGATCCGCTCCTCTCAGATCGGCATTAGCCAGGTCAGCTCCTCCAAACTTCGTGCCCTGTAATATAGAACCTGAAAGATTGGCATTGGAAAGATCACCAAGAAAAAAAGTCGCTTTGCTCAGATCAGCACCCGATAAATCGGCACCAGATAAATTCAAGCGATTTAGATCTGCACCAGTTAAGTCACATCCGGCACACGCATTTGTTCGTATCAGCGTATCGATATTTTGCTGTACTTCAGGACTGACCTCGTCACTTTTAGCAATCGTAACGCCAACAAGCTGTAAGGAAACAATTAAAAACAGTGACGTGAAAGCAATTTTTTTAGTCATGTAGGTATCCCCACTTCTTTTTTTCACTAAAATCAAAAAATTTCGGCTGTCAGGAAGAAAGCATGCCTCAGACGAGCTCGCTTCTCATCGATCCGTTTATACCAGATCTGTAATATTGTTGAAAGCCTTACTCACGTATCGGATTTCCAGCGCCAGGGAGGAATCGGTGATCGGTTTTTCCAAAGGCCGATTCCATCTCGTCTTGCTTTTTCTTCAAATGTAACCCAAGTGCTGCAGATCTGTTCCGTGCAATAGTAATCATAAACCCAACTGTTTCCAGTTCTTACCATCTCCTCGTTAACAATTTGTCCACCACTGCTGACCAATGCAACCATTCGTCCGTATTTGTCCCGATCTTTGATGGTGAGATTGATGACTTTACCTTCGACCAGTTTCTTCAATGTATGTTTAGAGTTCTCACCCCCCGGTTGATTGTACTCGGGAGCATCAATTCCCCAAAGTCGCACTTCAAGAAAGCGACCTTCATATCTGGTCATGATTGAATCACCGTCAATAACATAGGCAACCCGTGCTTTAATGATAGTATCTGCAACTTGGGTAGCCATCACTCCAGCAATGAAGAGATGAGAAGCAATTATCATTGCTATACTAATGGGCCACCAAAGACCATGAGCCTTACAATCAATCACGTCAGACAGGCCCACGAGTTAATTTCATAGTATTCATGTTGAACGACAAGGCTGCTCTTCTCCGGATGTGTCATAATTTTGTACTCAACTCATAACATCATCTATG
>JAQYVS010000061.1 GCA_030145365.1 Desulfofustis sp.
GCAGTTGTAAAACCGGCATAAGCTCAACTGATTTAATGTTGTAGGGCGGGAAAGGTCTAACCTATCTCGCCTTTTCTATTTGTGAGGTTTGTTATGTCAGATCAGGAAATTGAGTTTTTAGCGTATCAGGAAGCACTTAAAATTGTTGCTGCCATTCAGGAAGAAGAAGATATTCATAACCAGGATAAACGGGTTTTAACCGTCTATAATTATGACGATAGAGAACTCTGCTGGTTTAACTACGATGAGGTTATGGAAGCGGTTGGAGACGTCGAGGCCGGCCAGCGAAAAGAGACAGTACAAAATTATATCCTGAATCGAATCCCGACATGGGCACTCGACATATAGGCCTGTAAGAATAAACCCTTTAATCAACTCTCCTGCAGCCACTGCTGCAGTGTCTGCGGTCTCAGATCGGGGCCTTTTTCATCGCCGCTCGTCCCGGAATTCATATATTCTCTGCCATTTTTAATGACCGAAACGGGTCTGTCAGACGATACGACAATAACTATCGTATTGGGGGTTCGGGCAGTATAACGCAATGCCGAATTATAGCGGGCTCCCCGCGCCCGGTCTTCATTGACAATGGCTGGGCCGTCAAGTAAACAGGCAAACCGGTGAAGTTTTCGATCTATTCCGATCTGCAAAGCCCCGTCAACTCTTGCCAGATCACAGGCAAGATCGAGAAGATTTGAGCGTTCCAGATCAAGCTCTTGCTCGAGGTTCTGTCCGGCAATATAACTAATCTGCTGATTCATATCGAGGACTACTGAACATCCGAAGTGTTCCGTTTCCGCATAGTGAACAATCGATGAAACGATATGGTAGAGACTGCTCCTCGCTGAGCTGTCCAGGTCATAATCGAGAAGGACTTCTTCTACCTGAAACAATTTGGCCTGGTGGGTCGCCGATGAATAGGCACCATCGGCAAAGCTGCAAATACTCTGATCGTTAACCCGTAAAAAACCGAAAAGCCCTTGAAAGTCAGCAGTGATATGAAACTGACGTATCCTGCCTCGAGCGATTCCCAGAATCTGCTTCCCATCTGAAACAAGTCGGTTTCGAAATTTCTGCACCGCCTGTAACAGCTTTCTCACATGTTTGTGGTTGTCCAATAGGGGCTGTTCCGATGCCTGAAATTGTGCCATAAAATCGAGCGAGTCGATGTGACGGGGATCAACGAACACCAATTCACCATGGGGAGATTTTAGTTCTTCTCTGGTTTTTGATATGGCAAGAATTCCATTGAGGATGGGATAAATTGCATATCGGGGCCCGGAAGTTTTAAATCTGCTGAGTTCATAGATGATATGGTCATGTACCGCATGGGTTGCGTATTCACTTAAAAACCTGCCGGAGATACCCGAATACAGCTCCCGTTCATTGGCGACATCGTGGGAAAATCTCAGAGCTGCATGTTCGAGCCAGCGTTGCGTGGGGCCGGTGGACAGGATTTCGGGGTGGTGTTCGGTAAGCCACATCTGATAGGGAACCGGACCTGATTGACCACCGAAGGAAATAGTGCCGTCCAGCTCCAGATTGGCCACCTGATCGATATGGCTGTACGGTCCTTCAGAGAGGTTATGCAGTGTGGGGACAGGCCGATTATCTTCTTCAATAAAAGCGCTGCCCATTTTCGTTTCATGCCCACGCAGCAGATCACCCGGATCGCAGATAAAGAAATCATCATCCACGCCGAGCCGGTATATGACTGCAACTCTGCTTGGACCGGAGAACTTGGTAAGTCCGTCCCTGACACCGCTCAGGATCTCACTGACTACTAGATTAGTGAAGTCGTTGTCAGATTTCTTCTTCATAGAAGTTATTATACTTTCTCCAGCCGAACACAGGCAAGGCAAATAATTGAGTTTACATTTAAAATTTATATTATAGGCAGAGGAAGAAACAGCGATAACAACAGATGGAATAACATTAAGCGTGCACCCGATATCAGCGAAGATTCAGGAGCACGCTTAAGCGAAGATAAGAATTGAGATTAGTATTGATATCCGACCCGTGATTGATACGGGTTGTCTTGAATGTACCGATGATCTTCCTGGCGGTATTGGTTGTTTTCCCGGTAGCTGCTGTTTGTTGTTTGAGTTTGAGGTTCTACCAGTACCCAACCCTGATTGGTTTTACAGGCGGTGGAGTAAAACTTTTGGGGTTGGCCTTGAACCGTGCCAAGAAACTCAACTTCCCTGCAAGGACCAGCAGGTTCTGGAAGATACGCTACGGGCTGATATTGCTGGTTATAGGGGCGAACTTGACCGTAACTTGGAACAGCTCTTGGCTGCTGGTATGGATAGGCGGCCTGACGGGTATAACCCGGATTCTTATCCATCTCGTTGCCCACGATATACCCAAACACGGTACCCACGGCAGTACCGATCAGGGTAGACTCCGTATTTCTGCCGATTGCCTGGCCAGCCAGAGCGCCACCACCGGCTCCAAGAAGCAATCCGGAGATACCTTTGTTAATATTGAGGTATTGGTCTGCCTGACTGTTTGCGGCTGTTAAAAGAATCAGGATTGCAGTTATGAACAATGTTTTCATGATATCCTCCTTGGTAAAATGAGTAATGTGTTGCTTTACTTTCTTTGTATAGCCAAGGAGCGGTTTATTCTAGAGGACATCAGGCGATGTCTAAACGACATCGTTCGAGGTAATGTTCTAACAGCGTGGAAATACTTCAATGATATTATAATGATTTCGACAGGACAGATATTTTCAAGCTTCCTTCACCAATTGTTCAGAAAACTTATTTAGAATTGTTGTCTCTAAGTTTTCCACTGGTCTGACTATCGCTTTTTCGCACTTATCTTCTTCAGACTTCCGCCTGCGCCGCTTCTGTACATCACATTAGCTGAGAGTATTGAGAGATCAGCGGGTGCTGCAGTTTTGAGTGTTAAAAGAATGGTTCCTGGACGTGGCTTTTTAATCAGCCATTTTACCGCTCCTGATTCTTGATCAAGTTTTGCGGCGGCAGGATCCGTTGCCACGATTTGCAGCGAGGCCGGAAATGAGATTTGGGCGATAAGACTTCCAGGGGCAGGGCTACTAATCTTGAGTGCAAGAACCTGCTGTTTACTGTTTTTCTGGTACAGTTCAGCCGAAACCTGATCAGCTCCCCAACTTTCTGCCTGGATAAAAAGTATCAGTGCCGTACAGATTAGAAATCGGCCGTATGATAATGTATTCATCGCTACTCCCTGAACTTATTGGACAATGGTAAATTGCTGCTTTTCCGGCTGCCAGATATACCCATCGCCTAGCCAGATTTCTTCCAGTAAATCTAGATCAATGATCTGATTTGTATCGCTCGACAACAGATCGTAGACTGCCAGAATTTCATCATCGCTTATTCGATTGTCGCCATTGGCATCGGCCCAATGGTGAAGACTCGAGGCTGATTTACTGTCCCCTATTATGTTCAGGGCTGCATCACCCGAAAGGGTGTCTCTGGAGACACCGCTGAAATGCAGACTGCCCTGAAAAGTTGGTTCGGTGATAACAGTAAAAAAGAACGTGGTTGAACTGGTTATCCTGGTTAACCACTTAATGGTATTACCCAGATCTTCACCGGAAGGAGGTGGTGATACCGATCCCAAGCGGCATCCGGGTGGAAGTTGTTCCTTGACAATAATTGAAACCGCATTCTGGTCGCTTTTCTCAATCTGAACAAAAACCGGAAGCGGTTGGCCGGCTATAAAATGTGGAGCAACAATTCTTTCAACAGAAAGTGCTGAGTCGGCAACGTTTCCACGACCGGTTAAGAAATAATATACTCCGATGCACACCATTACCAGAACAATAGGAAGAGCATAGATCAGGACTTTGGAGTTGAAACGTTTTGTTCCAGTTGATCGTTTTCCATATTGACTTTGCTGTATCCGATTGACCTGATCCGGGGATTGACCGATTTGGTCGGTGGCAGGAGAAGAATCAGCATTTATTTCAGTATCGGTATCCTCCTGCAAGGTTGAAACATCGAGAATCTCATCGAGTTCAACCTCTAGGGCATCCGCCAGCTTAATACCGTTTTCCTTCTTAATCGAAGGATATCTTTTGTTCTCCCAGCGGGAAACCGTGTCGGTTGTGACTTCAACTGCTGTAGCCACATAAAGCTGGGTGAGTCCTTTGGCTTCGCGAATGGCCCGTACTTTGGATCCGTCTATTTTTACCATTACGGGCGAGCCTGGATATATCTGATCACTCATATGTTCGGAGAATTAAAATGTTTTTAAAACAATAGCATTTTACCAGAAGTTGTGTCTTTTGCCATTATTAAGGAGCCCGACATCGGGTCGATATCTATCGTTTTCTCTGCCATGTCAGCCAATGTCGGCTTACAATTCAACCGACGATTCGCTAATCTTTCACTAAAGAAGCAGGCAGAATTAATCTAAAAGGAGGATGATATGAAAAATCTTATTATACCAGCCGTGGTGATCTCACTTGTCTTTGTTTCCTACCAAGCGGTTCTGGGCGCGAGCAACAAATGTGTCGTAGTTGAATCTCAAGGGAACAATCTGGTATTGAGATGCGAGCGTGAAACAAGGCAATTTAAAAACGGTGATACGGTAAAGATTAAATCCGATCGCAAAAAGACACCAATCGAAGGGTGTTGATCACCAGTCGAAACGGACGTTGTTGTCCAGTGGATCGACTTTTACCGGCCTCACCTGTATCAGAGTGCCTGGTTCAGGACGAGGGGTGCGGGTGGCAGGTAGATCGATATCCATAAGGATGTCGGTGAGTACGAGATTGACACGTTTGGGGCCGCTTTCAATCACAAGCGCGTCCATATAGCTGTTTTTCCGCTCTTCAAGGTATTTCAACAGCCAGTATCGGTGCCGCTGCTGCTTGACATTGTTGGCGGTACTCAGAATTCTGGTGATAACCGAGGTGAAATCCTTGCACATTTCCAGAGTGAAACAGAGATTTTTCCTCCTCACCAGATTGTTGATTTGATGCTGCATGACCAGGTCGAGCAATCGTCTGATCGGAGAAGTCACGGTGGTATAAAAACTGACCCCCAGACCGGAGTGGATTTTTGCTTCGGTTGACAATTCACTGCGCGGCAGATTTTTGCGCTGAACAGAGTTGAGGTAGAGATCATCATCATCTCCGTGGACTACTCGCTTACTGATTTTACCCTGTGATCTGAATAAACCGGGAGCCATGCGGTCCGCTACAAACCTGGCGGATTCGGTGTTTGCCAGAATCATCATTTCAGAGATGATGGTTCTTGCCGCCGTATCGGTTTTACCCAGTGAGACATTAATTCTCCCACTGTTATCGATGTGAATGTTGACATCGGGAAATGGCAGCAATAGAGCCCCACCCAGGAGTCTCCGATCACGAAGTTTCTTGCGCAGTCTGTCAAGAATCATCAACTCCGGATCACTCTGTATCATCCGATCGGCATCTTCGTAGGTCAACCGTCTCGCTACTCGGATAATCGAAGGAATGATCCGAACCTTAAGCACCTCCCCCTCGGGAGATAATAGGATCATATGGCTGTAGGCGGCTCTGGTCTCTCCCTGGATAAGGCTGCAAACTCCCTGAGACAGATGACGAGGCAGCATCGGAACTTGACCTTCCGGGAAATAGAGTGAGGTCCCTCTGTTCATTGCTTCCTGGAAAAGCGGGTCTCCGGGGCGAACGTAATGGGCTACATCTGATATATGAATACCAACCAGATAATTGTCATCCTGCTGCTCAACCGTCAGCGCATCATCAAAGTCGAGCGTGGTTGCACCGTCGATGGTTAACGGAGAAAGGTGGGTCAGATCCTGACGTGCGGGATCGTCAAATAACGATTGGTTTCCGCATTGCAGTATGGCCTCCGCCCTCTGTCTGGCTTCAGTAGAAAACGATGTGGGCAGATTCGCACGTAGAAGCGGTATATTAACGTTGTGTTTCCAGATACCGGATTGGGTAAAAATGATATAGATATCGTGCGGTTTGCTGAAGCCCGAATTTTTAAGAATTTTTCTTGCTACATCAGCTTGTTGAGCTTCTGAGCCATGCAGGTAATACTCCTGAAGAATTGAAATGATTTCTTCTTCAGTCTCAGAAAGAGACGATTGAGAGCCATCGGTATTGGCGAGTCGGTTTAAAAGATCTGCACCGTTGTTTATAATTTCTTCTTTCTGAGCTTCCTTTTCCAGCTGAAATTTAAGCTGCTCGACTTTTTCGGGGGAGTGAACTTTGATTTTACCTTCCCGATATTTAAAGAACAATTTGTCTTTAAAAACTGAGCGTAGCAGGGCGGATACAATATCGTCATCGGCGTCCTGGCCAAAAGTCAATTCGGCCAGGAAATGAGGATCGAAAGAATCAGTATTTTCCTCACAGGTCAATTCCCAGAGCATTTCCAGATCAACCCGTTCCATGAGGAGGTGGCGTTTTTCTGTGGTACTTCGCAAAGACCTGATCAGACTTTCACGATCCGATTCAGTATTGTGACGAGATGAAGAGCAGTGAACAATGCGGGAAATGGGCAGATTGAGTTCGCGGCCGTTCTGGTTGAGCAACCGTACCCGTTTGGGCTGACTGTCCGTGACGTAGCCGCAGATAAATTTCCCGTTGTCCAGATACTCTATAAGCTTACCTGAACTAACACTTATTAAAGACATGTGGTAGACCGATGGCCCGCAGGCCCGGTTAAAATTCTAAAATGTTCCTCTATTGCCTCCGTTGCTTCTTTGCTGAGGGAACAGATCCGTTTTTTACACTCAAACTAAGAAATATAGTGTATTTTCTACTTTTCTCCACACATATCTCAGTTAGTAAATAAAATACGGAAAAGGCGGGTGGATTAATGGATTTTGTTCAACCTGAAGTGGTGATTTCTGGAGTGGTTGCCTTGGCTGGTCCTCCCAATGCCGGAAAATCAACCCTGATGAACAAGTTGCTGGGCCAGAAGATTTCAATTGTGACCCCCAAGCCGCAGACCACAAGAAACAGAATTGCTGGGGTGTTGAACGGTGAAGGGTATCAGATCGTATTTCTTGACACCCCCGGCCTGCATCGATCATCCGTTCCGCTTAATCGTGAGATGATCCAAGTGGCGCTCGACAGTCTTGTCGATGTTGAGGCCGTGGTATTTATGATCGACGTCTCTCAATCATCTCCTGCGCATGTGCGCAAACAGAAGCAGTCGGAATATAAAAAATATTTGGAGCGGGTAACCAGTCCAACTTTTTTGCTGTTGAATAAAATCGATCTGATTGATCGAAATGAGTTGCTGCCGATCATTGAGGCTTATGCAGAACTTTTCCCGTTCAACGCAGTGATTCCAGTATCGGCTTTAACCGGTGACGGCCTTGATCAACTGGTTGATGAATTGCTGAAATTATTGCCGAAAGGCTTTCCCTATTTTCCCGAAGATGTGCCGACCGATGCCACTGAAAGATTTCTGGCTGCTGAAATAATACGCGAAAAGGTGTTTCTGCTTACCGGGCAGGAGATACCCTATTCCTCAGCGGTGCTCATCGAATCTTTTAAAGAGGATGCAAATCGGAATTTGGTGGAGATTCATGCAACCATCTATCTCGAGCGCAAATCCCAGAAAGGAATTGTTCTCGGAAAGGGTGGAAAAAAGATTAAAGATATCGGTATTGCAGCGAGAAAAGATATCGAAGAAATGGTTGATCGAAAAGTAATGTTGCATCTCTGGGTTAAGATCAAAAAACACTGGTCCCGGGATGAAAATTTTTTACACGAACTGGGATTGTAAAAGTGCTATCTACTTGTTGACTTGAGAATCCTTGCCGATTTTCTCGACAATTTTCCGATAGTAATCATCATCATGTTCTATTGATGAGGGGCGGTTTCGCTGGGCGTCGAGCTTCATCATCAGAACATTGAGCTTTTTCATCTGTTTTACCCGCTGATGGCAATCCTCGGTCTTGGCGATTAGGTCCTCAAGTCTCTGTATCTCTTTTCTGGTTTCCACTTCAGGGGGAACATAGCCGCTGTTCTTCAAAATCTTGTAGGCCATCTTTAAATCGTCCGGTACAAAGGAGTCGTCATCAAGCGGCAACGGTTTGTTCTTCCAGCCGTCCGTTTTTAATGTCCCGTCTTTTATGGCCTGGGCAATGCGACGCTCAGCAATTGTCTGTAAGGCTTCATTCACTGGCTATTTCCTTCTTTGGGTCTATTACCGCCGGAAGAGGCATACAATACAAGACTCTTAAGAATATCAAAACCGGCCTGAAGCTGATTATCTTGTTGAAGTTGATCCTGTATTTCTGCACTCAGTTCCAGCTCCTTTTTTTTCACAGGCTCAGATGACTGACCAGAAAAGTGATTTTCCAGATCTACTTCCCGTGTCCTGGATCTTTCCATTTGAGACGGGTTCTCCGGGCTTTGAGCTTTGACCTCGACGTCTGGAGTAATACCGGTAACCTGAATCGAACGGCCAGAAGGAGTGTAGTAATGGGCTGTGGTCATTTTCAGGCCTGCTCCATCGCCGAGCGGGATTACGGATTGAACCGACCCTTTACCGAAGGTTTTTGTACCTACAATTACTCCTCTCCGATGATCTTGAATGGCTCCGGCCAGGATTTCAGAGGCGCTTGCTGAACCTTCATTGACGAGAACTACCAGAGGAAATGCGGCCAGCGTGCCGTTGTCATGGGCCTCATAGGTGAGATCCTGACTTTTCTTCCGCCCACGGGTATAGACAATCAGTCCACTGTCCAGAAAAAGATCAGACACCGAAACTGCCTGATCAAGCAGTCCGCCGGGATTATTTCTGAGATCCAGTATCAAGCCCTGCAGATTTGTTTCTTTCTGTAACTTGTTCAGGTTTTGATTGAACTCTTTGGTCGTATTTCTTTGAAAACTCGAGATTTTTATATATCCAAGTCCGGGTTTAAGCAGAGAGGATTTAATTGATAAAAGCGGAATGTCACTGCGCACCAGGGTGAAATCTTTCGGGTACTCCCAGCCGTCTCTATAGATTGATATGGTCACTTCTGACCCATTGGGACCCCGAAGACTTTTAACGGCATCATAGGGTGTTTTTCCTTTGGTTGGTACACCATCGATTTTAACAATCTTATCATGGGCCTTGATTCCTGCTTTGTCGGCTGGAGTATCGGCGATGGGTGAGATGACGGTCAACACACCATCTCTAAGGGTGATTTTTATGCCGATGCCGGTAAACGAACCGTTGGTTTCGTTGCGAAACTCCCTGTAATATTCGGGCTTTAGATAGACCGAATGGGGGTCGAGTGACAAAAGCAAGCCGTTGATAGCTCCTTCAATTGCTTCCTTTGCTTCTATCTCTTCAACATAGTTATCCTGGAGTATACTCAAAACATTGGCAAAGGTTTCCAGATAGCGATAGGTGAGTTCTTCCTGCTTCTGCTCGGTTGCTCCAAAAACGCTGCTTTGAAACAGGAAAAAAATGCCAATCAGGATAAACGGAAGACGGCTGAATAAATGGTGAGGCGATACATTCATAATATACATTCAGTTAAAATTTGACCAGTCAAAGTGGTTCTTCCTAAGGGGACAGAATCAGAGCCGATACATCAAGCCATTTAAGAGGATCCAGCTGATCGGTATCTTTTCTTAGCTCGAAGTACAAGCCCGGCGTCAGCAAGGTGGCCGTGTCACCCATTAGGCCTATTGGGGTCTGCTCGGTTACCCGTTTGTCTTTTTCTACCAGCAGACGTTCAAGCCTAGAAGTTATAGAGTAATACTGATGCCCGTGATTCACAATGACCGTATTGCCATAGCCGCGGAGATAGCCTGAATAATGAACTTTGCCTTCATGAATCGCCTTTACGGTTGACCCCGATGGAGCATCTATGGCAATTCCCTTCGAAACTGAACTGATGCCAAGTAGGTTGGTGGAGTTCTGATTAAAGCGGGTTATAACTTTTCCTTTTACAGGAGGTGGGTGTTTTCCTTTATTATAGAGAAAACTCTGTTCAAGTTTTTTCCCTTTATCTTCAAGTCCTTTGAGGGTTGAGGTGAGATTCTCTGTTGCCGATTCCATTTCTGAAACTGCCTGCTCGTGTAATTTTGTCTGGGTGCGGATTCGGGTAAGCAATCGTTCTTTTTCTTCCTTTATCTCATCGAGTTTTTCCTGCTCCAGTTGGTTTTCGGCTATTATTTCCTTAAAAATGGATTCCTGTAGCTTAAGGGATTCAACGGCCTGCTCAAGTTCTTCAATGGTTCTGCGGTAGGTGTCGATCACTTGCTGATCGTATTTGATCAGAGCTAGAAACGAATCCTGAAACCGTAACAGCTCAGGCAGGGTCTGGTTTGAGAAGGTAATATTTATGAGGCCGAGTCTCCCAAGTTTGTAGAAGGCTTGCATGCGTTTCTGGACATGCTCTTGTGTACCCCGCAAGAAAATTGCTGCCTGTTCTCCTTCAGCTTTTTTTGCTGCCACAAACTCCTTCTGTTTTTGCATTCTTGCATCAAGGGCGGCAAGTTTATGGTTCTGTTCCACCAGCCTGGTGTCGATATCCTGTAATTCGGTGAGCAGGGTTAGTTCAACCTTTCTCGTCTGCCTGATTTGTTCTTCTTGTTCCTTGATACCTTCCTGGAGGCGCCCGATGTTTATTTTGTATTTTTTAATTCCTTTGGAAATATGATCCTTTTTTGCCTGTCGCTGCTCGATGGTTTCGGAAAACAGTGGATCAGTTGTGAAGATTAACACCATTACAATCAGGGTAAGCCACAATGCTGACGGGTAGAATCGATCCATGTGGTAATAGTTTCTGAGCATAAAATCCCTAAACCCGGGCTGCGGTAAAGCTTACGCTTTGAGATATCTCCGCATTGACGAATGACTTCCGACGGTGCAGAGCAGAATGGAAATTATGGAAAGCATGATTATTGCCTGTGGTTGAAAGAAAGAGAATTCAAAAATAGTTAATATCCCGGGGCCAGAGAATTTTAACTTAATCCAGTAGAAGAGTCCGTAGAGTGCGGCCAATCCGAGTGTTGAACCGAGAAAACCGTGGAGTATTCCTTCAACCAGAAACGGTGTTCTGATATAGCTGTTGGTAGCACCGACAAGTCTAAGCAGTTCCAGTTCCGCCTTTCTGCCAATTATGGTTAATCTGATCTTGTAGGAAACCATGAAAACGGAGGTGAGTATCAGCAGTCCGGCACTTAAAACAACGATGATCGAAAGCAGTCTGGTGAAGTAATAGAATCGCTCTATCCAGTCCTGGCCGTATTGAACCTTTAAGGTTCCAGGCAGTTTACTTAAGTATTCGGAAAAAAGTTTAACCTGGTTCAGGCTTCTGAGATTTTTCAGAGGGACAACTTCAATGGAGGCCGGAAGGAAATCTTGCGGCATATCCTCAAGCACATCCCGATCTTCTCCAAGCTGCTCTGCAAAACGTTCGTATGCTTCAGCTTTTGAGACAAATCGAATATCTTCGACTTCATCGAAAGCAAGAATCTTTCTTCTGAGCTGTTCCTGCATTTCCGGGATCGGTTCATCTTCGAGATACACAATAAGGCGCAAATCGTAGCCGAGTTTGTCGCCGATGGTCAGCATATTATTGTAAACCAGGTAAAAGAAGGCGAAGATGAACACCGAAAGGCTGACGGTCAGCATGGTCATAATCTGGGATACCCAGGTCTGTCTAAAATTTCTAAAAACCTGACGGAAAACGGCAAACAGAAAACTCATTAGGAAACCCCGTTACGTACCTGATGCATCTGACCGTTGCGTAGTTCAAGCAGCCGCTTATTGCCATCGCGATAGATGGTGTGATCGTGGGTGGCGATGACCACCGTTGCCCCGGATTGGTTGAGATTGGTGAGTAGATTCATTACCCTGACCGTGGAATTGGAATCGAGGTTACCCGTTGGTTCGTCGACCAGTAGCAGTACCGGTGAATTGGCAACCGCCCGAGCAAGAGTGACGCGTTGCTGCTCTCCCCGGGAAAGTTCGCCGGCTACCGTATTGTGCTTGTCGGTAAGATCAAGCTCTTCCAGCAGGGTTCTCACCCGCTTTCTGATGATATGCTGTTTTCTGTAGGAAACTTCCATGGCAATAGCAATGTTTTCGGCAACAGTATGATCAGTCAGTAGTTTGAAATCCTGGTAAGCAACACCAATGGCCTGTCTCATTTTGGCAAGATTTTTTCCGCGTAATTTTCTGATATCGTAGCCATCAACTTCCACCAGACCTTTCGTGGCAGACTCCATTTTACATAACAGCTTGAGCAACGTTGTTTTGCCGGCCCCGCTGACTCCGGTTAAAAAAACCATTTCGCCTTTACCGATTGAAACAGATACGTCGGTGAGCGCACGTACATTGGGGTGATAGGTCTTGCTGACCTTGATCATCTCAATCATAGTTTCGGTTTTGTACTCAGTCATATAAGCCTTTTCAGGATATCAATACATGCAATTGCTGAAGATACGCCAACAGGACACATTCCTTAAAGCCTGCCAAGTGTAATAAAGCTCATATCTTATGTCAATTTGAAAGCATCTGTCCCATAGAACAAATGAGTTTCATACAATCGGCCCAGAAATAATCAGAATAGTCTTGCAACTTGCAGTGTCGGTGTTATTTTTATCTGTTGCTGTTTTTACATTTAGCCTGCAATCTGTGCGATTTAGAGACCACTTTAAGGACAGTGAGCAGGTCCACAAGATAAAAGGAGAATTACCATGGATTACAGGGCGACGCTGAACCTGCCCAAGACTTCATTCAAAATGAAGGCTAACCTAACCCAGAACGAACCGATGCTGCTCAAGCGCTGGGACAAGGAAAATTTGTATAAGATGATTCAAGATGGCAGCGGTGACAAACCGCTGTTTGTCCTTCACGATGGCCCCCCGTATGCCAACGGAAATATTCATCTCGGCACCGCCTTCAACAAAATACTTAAAGATATAATTCTCCGCTCAAAACGGATGGCTGGCTTTAATGCGCCATATATTCCAGGCTGGGATTGCCACGGGTTACCGATTGAACACAATGTGGATAAAGAGCTGGGGGAGAAAAAGAAAACTATACCCACGCTTTCAAAACGCCGGGCATGTCGCAAGTATGCGGAAAAATGGATTAAAACACAAAAAAAAGAATTCAGACGTTTAGGTGTGATCGGCGACTGGGACAACCCTTACCTGACCATGACCTACGACTATGAGGCAACAATTGCTCGGGAGTTCAACAAATTTCTACTTTCAGGAGCCGTAGTCAAGAGTAAAAAACCGGTGTACTGGTGTTCCACCTGTGAGACCGCTCTGGCAGAGGCAGAAGTCGAATATCACAACCACACATCACCTTCAATTTACGTTAAATTTCCGGTAATTTCAGATCTTTCAGATGTTGATCCCAAGCTGAGTGGTGATAATCTGAACGTGGTCATATGGACCACTACTCCCTGGACTTTGCCGGCGAATCAGGCAATAGCCTTCCATCCCGATTTTGAATATGCACTTGTCGAGGCTGGCGGAGAAAAACTGATCATGGCCAAGGAACTGGTCTCCCGGGTCATGGAGGAGTTCGATATCGATGATTTTTCCATAATCGCTACGATCCCGGCAGCTGGACTTGAGAATAAAAGTTGTCATCATCCGTTTATGGATCGGGATTCATTGCTGGTGTTGGCCGATTATGTCACGCTTGATGCAGGAACCGGTTGTGTCCATACAGCACCGGGACACGGGGCTGACGACTACCTGACCGGACTTCGGTATGGTCTTGATATCATGTCTCCAGTTGATGATATGGGTGTTTTTACTTCGGAAGCTGGTGTGTATGACGGTAAGCAGATACCTGATGTCAATGCCGATATATGCTCTGATCTCAGTGTATCTTC
>JAQYVS010000092.1 GCA_030145365.1 Desulfofustis sp.
TTTCCCTCGGCTTTGCTCTGGACCCAGCGCTTCAGATCTGGGGGGATGGTTTCGGTTTTAAGCAGTGATGCAAGCATATTCTGGGCTACTGAAAGTGACAAATTCTGAAGCTGAATATCATGATAATTTTTACCGATATTGCTTACCTGATGGCCCGTGAAAAGACTGAAGGTCGGCCGGTACGCACACAGCACAATGGCAGGTTGTCGGATTTCTAAACAGGCCCGTCGCAGAAACTCCACAAAGGAAGGGTCGGCCCAGTGCAAATCCTCCAGAAAAAAAACGGTCGGCGCTCTTTCGGATAGAGCGGAAAGAATTGTGAGAACAGCAGTTTGCAGACGGGATTTCCAATGCTCGGGGCTGATATCATTAGCCTCAGGGTAGCTCAGCGAATAGAGCTGAGCTACATAAGGGATGACATCTTGCTGGTTGGCGACCAGAGATCCAAGTCCGGACGCAATTTTTTCCCTCACTTTCTCCGGCGGGTCTTTTTCCTCAATGTGTAATAATCGATTTAAAAGATCAACCAGAGGGAAATAGGGTATGTTTTGCGAATAGGCATATGCATGTCCTTCGATCCATTGAATCCGTTCAAGATCAAGTCCGGACTTAAACTCCTCAACCAGTCGGCTTTTTCCCGTTCCGGCCGCCCCGCAAATCGAAAAAATCCGGCCTTTGCCTTGCCGCAAATTATCGACCGCCTCGGACAGTTCGGCCATCTCCACATTTCGGCCGACCAGGTCCGCTCTTAATCCGGAAAGCCGGCGGATGGTAATCGGTTTATCCCTTTGAGATAATACCTGATGAACCTCCACCGGATCGGCCTTGCCCTTGATGGATGTTGTTTCGGAGTATTCACAGGTAAAATGACCCTCAATCTGATGGCAGGTATCCACATCGACCACAATTTCACCCGGGTTGGCCAGACTGCTCAGGCGTGAAGCCAGATTGATGGTATCCCCGGCAATGCCATGTGTTCCTCGCTCCATGTCCACTTCACCGGTTACCACCAGGCCGGTATTGATGCCCGTGTGCATCGATATGGATTGCCCAATCTTCTTTTCGACTTCCGGGCAGATTACATCCACCAGTTGATGGATTTCACGGGCAGCTTTGACAGCTCTTATCGGATCATCCTCATGGGCCTGGGGTACACCGAATATTGCCATCACCGCATCACCGGCATACTTTTCGATGAACCCATCGTAATTGGCCACGATTTTAGATACTTTGCCAAAGATCCGACTGGTGATCTCTTTAACCTCTTCCGGGTCCAGCTTTTCGGACATGGTCGTATATCCGGTCAGATCGGAGAAAAGAACCGTGACGTGCTTTCGTTCGCCTTCAGCTGGAATGCGTGTTGCAATGGTCTCTTCGAGTGTTGAATCAGAAATCCGGGTGTCTTGTTCGTTTTCTTTGAAGGCTGCAGTTTCTGTGGATTTGCTTAAATCATAGCCACATTCTCCGCAGAATTTTTTGTCAAGAGGTAATTTTGCTTTGCAGGCCGGGCATTCTAATTCAAGCTTAGCTCCACATTCTTCACAGAATTTTACCCCTCGCGGTTTTCAGAGCCACATTTCTGGCACTTCATTTTTACGTCCCCAATTATGTAGTTACAAAAATCTGATAAAGAGGATTAAAGAATGAAAATTATTAAAGAAGTTTATAGGTAAAATGTGATTCTATGTCAAACAGATGAATACTACATATTGTGGTCTCTGGTTTGAAAGCTGATCTTAGATAGCTTGCCATTATCTGAAATCTAACCAAAGTGCATGTATGTTTTGTATATCTCACGGTATCCGGTGTCGTCAAGACCGGAGATATATAGCAGGTATCTGTCGTTGGAGCTCATTTGGGATACGTTTACAATATCTGCAATTTTTAGGGGCCAGATATTTTGCATATACGTTGGAGGTATATGGATTGGCGATAACAGCTCCAGCAAGTTCTTAGCCAGCCGGAACGTCACTCTGGCCTGATCGTCACTCCTTTGGTAAGGAGTTGATAAATT
>JAQYVS010000159.1 GCA_030145365.1 Desulfofustis sp.
TAAACTTGATGATGTGCCAACAGATCAAGAACGGTTCTTTGGTTTGCATGTTCCGCTGCATTGTCCCGATGTGCCGGATAACGTTCTTAATCCTCGCAATACATGGGCTGATCCCAAGGAATACGATGCTCAGGCAAAGAAACTGGCAGGAATGTTTGCTGAGAATTTTGAGCAGTTTTCCGGTCAGACGAGTGAAGAAGTTCGTCAGGCTGGGCCGGTCCGTTAAAGAACACAAGAGCTCGCACATTTATTCTTCTTGATAGTTTGTTTGGTGAAAGCTGTTTTCGTTCAAGGTGTTTGGATATCAGGTTTCATTTGAAATGTTTTCTTGACTTTCACTATCTTGATGAATAGTTTTCTTCTATGGTTGATTTTCCTTTCATCGTAAATCCCAATAGTAAGGAGAGGGTATGGATTTGTTCAAAAAAAAGACTTTGACCGGGCTCGCCAGAACCTGCGGTTGAGCTGCTAAAATTGGTCCGACGGACTTGTCGGACGCATTAGAAGGACTTGCACCTCCCAATGATCCGAACTTACTTGTCGGAATCGAGACATCAGACGATGCGGCGGTGTATCGCCTGACAGATGAAATAGCCATGATTAATACGGTTGATTTTATCACGCCTCCTGTCGATGATCCTTATTGGTTCGGCCAGATTTCTGCCGCAAATTCAATTTCTGACGTTTACTCGATGGGCGGTAAACCTCTTACAGCTCTGAATGTTGTAATGTTTCCATCTAAACATCTTGATATGGGAATGTTGCACGACATCCTGCGTGGCGGTAATGATAAAGTGGTTGAGGCAGGAGCCTGCCTTGTTGGTGGCCATACTGTGGATGACGAGGAGCCAAAATACGGACTCTGCGTCAATGGTATTGTTCATCCGGACAGGATTATTACCAATGCCGGAGCAAAACCTGGAGATGCATTGGTTCTCACCAAACCTCTTGGTTCCGGAGTTCTTTTTAATGCTGTTCGGTCCGGAAAGTTGCCTTTCAAGGAGCTTGAACGAAACGTGCTTCCAGAGCTAGCCTTTCTCAATGGCTTGGCCATGGAGAAAGCCCTGGAGTATGATGTGCATGCCTGTACCGATGTCACTGGTTTTGGTATCCTTGGACATCTTATTGAGATGGCGCATGGCTGTGACAGTAGAATTATTGTCAGTTACGGTAAGCTGCCTTTTTATCCTTCAGCGTTGGATATGTATAAGAAAGGTGAGACTACGGGCAGCAATAAGGCGAATCGACAGATGGTCGCAAAACATAAGCTTGAGATTAATACTTCGCTGAGTCGTCACGAAGAAGAGCTGCTCTATGATCCGCAGACATCCGGTGGCCTATTGCTTGCTCTGCCAAGTGCCCAGGCAGATGAACTGGTAGCTTCTCTTTCGAAGACAGACGTTCCTGTAGCCGTGAAAATTGGTGAAATTACGAATGAATCGGTTGGTATCACTGTAGAAGATTAATGGATCTCTACCTGCTCATAGGTACACTTGGGCTGATAACGGGATTTCTCTCTGGACTGCTTGGCATAGGGGGCGGGATTATTATGGCGCCCCTTCTTCTCTATGTCCCCCCTCTGTTTGGTTTTGAAGCCCTTCCTATGAAAGTTGTGGCTGGTCTAACTATCGTCCAGGGAATGGTTGCGTCCATTGCCGGGGGATGGGCCCATCGTCAGTTCAAATTTGTGTCTCATCAGCTCTCGGTCTATATGGGAGCAAGCATATTTGTTGCCTCACTGGTTGGTGGTGCAGGAGCCTGTTTCATCTCCAACCAGATCCTGCTTTTTGTTTTTGCCTGTCTGGCGTTTGCCGCCTCGGTTCTTATGCTGGTACCTGTTCGTAACGACAGCGAAGGGCCGGATGTTGATTTACTTCATTTCAGTCGGTTCAGGGCAGTGATCACAGCATCCGGTGTGGGTCTGTTTGGAGGAATGGTAGGGCAGGGGGGATCGTTTATCCTGATTCCCTTAATGACTTCATTCGTTCACATTCCTACGAGAATTGCCATAGGAAGCAATTTGGGGATCGTTCTGATTTCGTGCGTGGCCGGTTTTATCGGTAAGGCGCTAACCGGTCAGATAGAATGGTTGCTGACCATACCTGTTGTCCTGACAGTCATTCCCGCCGCGACTGTTGGTGCCTATGTAAGTAATAAGACACCGATCGGGATTCTCAGGAAGATTCTGGCGGTTTTGATTGCCTTCGCGGCTATCCGGATGTGGGTGTCTTTGCTTTGATGTAAGAGTTCATCAGCACCCCATCTTCACACGATCAGGACTCCCAGCATAGAGGGGTGACACCAGACACCGCTTCGCTGTTACGCTGTTATAGCAACTCGCCCTGCTCGGAGTCTCTGCTCCGCTCCGCTACCTGTGCGAATATGTGGCACTGTTAAACTCTTACAGGATGGTGGAATAACGAACGTTTGGAAGCTCCAGGTGAATTGTTACGATATTCCATTGCAAAAATTGAATCAAGGCAGCAAATCAAATCAAAACAGTCCACCAGTGTTGCGAAACGTAGTCTCTACCCCAACTCTTACTGAATATCAATCTGCAAAGGTGTGATATATTTCGTTAAACTTGGGAGCGCAGGCAATAAAGCCTTCAAGTACCTCGGGGTCAAAGTCTTCCGGTGTTGTTCGTCCGTCTCCTATCGTAAGGATTTCGAAAGCTTTTTGGTTGGAAAAGGAGGACTTGAAGGGTCTCCTGCTGCGGAGGGCATCGTACTGGTCAACTATGTTCATTATTCTGCCTGCAAGTGGTATCTCCTCACCGGACAATCCATAAGGATAACCCGTCCCGTTCCAGTGTTCATGATGTGACAAGGCTATATCCTTGGCCATTTTCAAAAAAGAGGAATCAGATCCTTCCAGAATATAGGCACCGATGGTGGTGTGGCTTTTCATTATTTCCACTTCTTCCGGGGTCAGGTTCCCTGGTTTAAGCAGGATATTATCAGGTATGCCGACTTTGCCGATATCATGGATCGGTGATGAGTAATA
>JAQYVS010000185.1 GCA_030145365.1 Desulfofustis sp.
GCAGCTTTTTTATGTCTTTGTCTCTATTTCAGTGTTACCGGCAAATGGTCGTTTGTAAAAAAGGCATGTAACGATTTCAGAGCAGTAAAATATACGGCAGCCGGTGCCATCGTCGGTCCGTTCATCGGGGTATCGCTGTCGCTGTTGATTCTTCAGTACCTGACGACAGGCGTCGCCGCTAGCTTTCTATCACTGGTCCCCATCTTCATGATTCCCTTTGCTATTTTCCTGCACAAGGAACAAGTATCAATACGTGCAGGAATTGGAACCGTTATTGCTGTATTCGGAATTTACCTGTTGATGAGTTAGCCCAGCATCTATGGAATTAAACATCCTTCGGGCGGAATAATAAACATCTGGATTGCTCGTTCCCTGAGTGAATTAAAAACCAGAGTCCGGATATGAGTGGAATTCATCTTGCCGACAAGATACTTTTCTCTACTGAAAACGGCGCTAGGAGAGCTCAGGCTGGGTTCTGTGTTCAATTGGAATATGGATTAAGAAGGTTTCCTGTGGGCAGCTCACTGTCGGGATTGCGGTGTTCTCCAGCACTGGTAACAAAAATACCGCTGCGACCGGGCAATGGACACTTCGTTTCACAAATGCCGCAGCCTATGCAGAGCTCATCAACAAGATATGGCTGCTTGATGTTTTGCTCTATTCCCCTCTCATCTGTGATTCGTACATGTTTGAATTTGATAGCCTTTTCAGGGGTCGGGCAGTGCTCCTCGCACACTATGCAGGGAATTCCCTTGGCGTATGGCAGACAGATATTCTTATCGAACCAGGCATGGCCAATTTTCATCCCGTGTTTATCTGCGATGGTGAGTTCTCCAATTGCTCCGGTTGGGCAAACCTGCCCACACATGGTGCAGTTAAATTCACAATAGCCGCTACGGGCAGCCAGATACGGTGAAAAAACACCTTCTATTCCAGCCTGAAGTAACGTCGGTTGTAAACCATTGGTTATGCAGACCTGCATGCATTGACCGCAGCGAATGCAGCGTTGGAGAAACTCTCGTTCCGCCAGTGCACCCGGCGGTCGGATCAACATTGGGTCAGGTGTTTTTGCCAGCGTTCGGGTACCAAGCACCGCGGGCAGTACCAAGGCTGCTGACATCGAACCGACAAACTGTCTTCGGGAAAGAGAAACAGCAGTGCCACGGGATACCGGAAGTGCTGCCTGAAAAGAAATAATTTGGCGAGGGCACTGAACAAAACAGTCCATGCAGAGCGTGCAGGCTTCAACGTTTATATGGCGTTGGTCATCTATTGCCCCCATGCGGCAGGTCTTTTGACAATGGTGACATGTTCCACAGTTTGTATCGCCTCCAGCCAGCTTCATAAGACCCAACCGGGCACACCAGCCCAGCAAGGCTCCGAGCGGGCAGATATTGCGGCAAAAAAACCGCCGTTGCCAAAATTCAACAACAAAAACCAGTGCGAGTATCAAAAGACTGATAAGTCCAAAGGTATAATATTTCTGGTCCAAGGGTAAGATCGTGCTCTGAAGCAATTCATACAATGGCTCGGTAATCGCATTAACCGCGGGTGGACCATGCTCATAGGTGAAGGAAAAAAAAGCCACCGAAACATCGCTAATACCTGGGTATACGGCCAGTGACAATCCTCTGACCAAAATTGAAAACGGATCAAGATAACCCGCCAGTGGAACACCCAAAACGGCCGATATCAGAATAAATACCAGCAATAGCTTAGCCAGGTTTGGATATCTGCTTGCTGTCTTGGAAGTTCTTGTCTTAACCAGTTTATGCCAGAAATCTAATAGTGTGCCCAGCGGACAAAACCAGCCGCAAAAAGCTCTGCCGACAATCAGGCTGACTGCAATCACCACGAGTGCAGGAACCATTAGTGCAATAATTGTTTTGGTCGCCAGCATCGTGGAAAACGCCAGCAATGGATCAATACGGAACAGAATATTTACCGCATATTCAAGGGTATCTGAGCCGGTGTAATCTGTTTTAATGAACAAAAAGAAGAAGAGCAGTAGAAAAAATAGCTGGGAAACGACTCGAGCTGAGCGCCACAAGAGGTAGCGTCGTTTTCTTACGGGTGTATTAGCAACGCTCACAAAGTGCGCTCCAAAATATTCATCTTGTCCGGCTGCATCTGCCCCAGTCCCATCTGAAAGGCAGCCATAGTGGATGCAATATCTTCTGGTTTTAGACCGAACAGTGTCGTTGCCAAAGCATCGGCAGCCACCGGATCAGTTGATGCCAGCAGCGTATCCATTTTTCTAACATCTTTCAGGGAGCCGCCCTGGGGCCCGTTATTCAACAAGATACGGGTAGCATCGATAACCGTCAATGTCGGTTTGATAACGGTGGCCAGATCGGCTAAATTCTGACCGAGATCATGGTGAAGTCGGCCTCTGTTTCCTCCAATAACACCCATTGAATTTTTCAAACCAAGGGTCAGGCTGCTTAAACCATGATGCTTTGCCACCGGGACATTAATGTAACAGTCGGCAGTGAGTGCGTCCTTGTAGATATCCCACTCGGTCAACGAGCGTCCCTTGGTAATCTTGACCGGTACAAATTTTCGCTTATCGATGTGAAGCAGTTTCGCCCTTCGATCATCAAGTGATTGTATGGCTTCGGTCATGCCGCTGTTATTGTAACACCTCCGTTTCTCATTGCAGGTATAATCAAAGACACGTACCTCTTTGGCATCAGCTTCCAGGGCCAGTTTTACCAGCGTTTTGACGACCAGGGGATGAGAATTGGCCGCCTGCTCCGGTTTTCGGTCCCAGCCAATATTGGGCTTAACGACTACGCTGTCTCCAGCTTTAACATAACGACCGATCCCGCCAAGCAACTTGATGGTTTCCTCTACCAGCACCGAATAATCAGAGCCACTCACCCTGGCAATTTCAGGAACTTTCAGCGAAGCTGTTGCTTCTTCTATACGCCACAAAGGAGTTACCAAGCTCAGCCCGGCGCAATAGCGCATCACCTGTCTTATAAACCGTCGCCTATCCATACACTGCTCCATGGTGTTAATAGAGTCTGGGACCACTCCGATTTTCTGGGAATGACTACAACACACGGTAGCACATTAGCGATACGATTTCCATTTTTTGAAAAATCAAGCTTGTCTGCCAAACGTGATGAAAAATCATTACATTGAACATTTTCCCCCGATCGCCATGTAACACATTGTAGTATCACGCTTTTTGTTCCTACCAAGCCAGAGTAACACCACAAAATTATTACTCTTTTAGGTACTACAATTTGAAATATTCTTGACAAATGCTAAAAATACGTCACAAAGTAGTAGCGACATTTGTAGTATGAACTCAAGACGGAACCACTCCGAGACAACCTGTGATCACTTGTGTTGGTTATGGAGTGTAACTGATGAATGTATCGAACAAGCCAATGGCGGGTAATAAACAATGAATGAAGCCCTGATTCTGGAGAAACTGGACCTTCTCACTGCCGAAGTACAATCGCTTAAATCTGACGTTCTGCAGGAGTTAAAACAGGACCTCGCGCCGGTAATAAAACTGGCGCAACCCGGTCTTGTCGACTTTCTGGGCGATATAGAAGACGACTACAGCAACGAAAAGGCCGTCCATCTGGCAAAAAATGTCCTGACCAGTCTCGATGAACTCAACGATATGGTGGATACCTTCAAAGCTGGCATGGAACTGAAAAGTGACATGATGCCGGTCGTCAAACAGGTCTATCCTTCTACGATAAATTTCTTCAGCGACCTCGAAGGTGAATTTCATATCGATGAACTCACCATACTGCTCAGAAAAGTTGTTACGAATCTGGACAGCCTTGGAGAGGCGATGGACATGCTCAAGGCCGGTGTGGAACTGCGAGACGATATGATCCCCATCGTCAAGCTTATGTATCCGCGCATTATCCGCTTTATGAAATCGCTGCACGAAGGCGAATTCCAGGCCGAGAAGGTTGGTGATCTTCTGCACATGATCCTGATCAATGTCCACACCCTGAGCGACCTGCTTAATATGGTCCAGCCGATGACCGAATTCATCAAGGAATTCACGGCGGTGATGAAAGGTTCCGACATAATGAATTCTATCAATCTCTGGCTAGACAGTCTTCAGCAGAGCAGTGGACTTATCAAGGTGGCCGGCACCTCCTGGTCCCAGTTAAAACGGCTTGACTACAACGAAAAACAGGTGGAGGAAATCTGCAATGCAATTTCCGGCATGGATTTCACCAAAGCCGAACCGGTCGGCCCGTTTACCATGCTTAAAAAACTAAACGATCCCAAGGTCCAGTCGGCACTCGGTTTTATGTTTATGCTGCTGCAGACCATGGGTACCGTGGTATTGGCCTATCAGAAAGACAAAAGAGAAGAAAAAGAAAACGCTCAAGAATAATAGTTGGACTCAATAGTTTTA
>JAQYVS010000194.1 GCA_030145365.1 Desulfofustis sp.
ACACGCTCTGGCAAAAGTATCTGCCGGTCGGTGGTGGTGTCATGTACAAATGCGACCTCTGCCGTGAGCGATTGCACGAAGGTGAAAAACCATTCTGTATCGAAGCCTGTCCGAAACAGGCTATGAAAATCGGCAAACGTGAAAATATTTTCAAAGAGGCCGAAGAACTCAAGCAGCAATACAATGGCCACATCTACGGCATGAATGAAAACGGTGGTACCTCGACCGTCTATGTCTCTGCTGTTTCTTTTACTGATCTCGATAAAGCGCTGGTTGAAAAACAGAAAAACAAATCGGTGGTCAGATTGAACAAACCGGAGAACCTGCTCGAAAAACAGAAAAACTGGGCAATGCTCAGTATAGCTGCTCCGGTCCTGGGTGCACTTGCTGCTATTGGACTATCCGGAAACTCAGGCAACAGATCTGAGGAGGGGGACGAGTCATGAGGACTGTACATAGACACACGTTGACCGTTCGGGTTACTCACTGGTTGATTGCCGGAAGCGGCATCGTTTTGCTTTTTTCAGGTTTTGGGCAGATGCCAATGTATAAACGCTACAACATTATCAAGATTCCCGGGCTCGGATGGTCGTCTGATTATGAAATCACCCTGCTGATTCATTACATCAGCGCCGCTTTGTTTTGCGCAGCCATCCTTTTCCACATGGTCTACCATTTTCGTAGAAAAGAATTTGGCATTGTTCCCAAAAAAGGTGACGTAGCCGGGTCGATTCAAGGACTCAAGGCAATGCTTGGCATGGGCAAGGAACCCGAACATGAGAAATTTCAGGCAAAGCAGCGTATTATCTATGCAATAATAGGTTCAACCTCACTTATTCTTCTGGCCACCGGCCTGATAAAATCGTATAAAAATCTTGGTCCAATAATTCTTGACCCGATGTTTTTGCAATGGACGGCTTTTATCCACACCGGCACAGGTATGTTTTTTATGCTTCTGTTTATTGCTCACGTGGCAGCCTTGCTGCTCAAGGGCCACAGACCGCTGATCCCCTCAATGTTCAGCGGCAAAATCGATGCAGACTATGCCCGAACCCACCATTCAAAATGGCAGCCGTAACCTAAGAAATAGTAACCCAGACGGAAATAGGAATAGCATGTTTTGTGGCTTATGGCACAGAACGGGTTTTGGCCAGGGCCATGATCCGACTGCCATATGCTGTTTTCAGTTGATCAAGATAAGTTGCATCAACTGGGCCTTTAATCGTTTTCACCGAGTAGAATCGTTTCGGTATCTCAATATCTTCGGGCTGAAAACCTGTGCCTATTCGCACCTGCCAACGCAAGGTCCTGATCTGTTCTGCAGTCCCCTCAATTGACTGAGCCAGCGCGTCATAACCTGCAGCATCAAGGCATTCAGCCAGCTGTTCATCAGTATACACCGAACGGGCAAAAAGACAGGAAACCATCGAAGTTAAAAATGCTCTCCCCGGTTCATCCGTCATCAGAAAATCAACTGCTTTGACGACATCTTGTTCATTGTTCTTCTGTTCATAAGAATAGGCTCCGGTATCGAGATGTGAATGTCTGAAGCCAAGGGACTGAGCGGCAAAAAACAACGCTCCTGTGGCATAGCCGGCCATCTCCTGACCAAGTACACAGCCAAATTCAGATCCGCCGTACACCGCAGCAGCTTTCAAAGTCCCCTTGCCAAGCAGCCTGTAAAAGTCATTGTAGCCGGTTCCAAGATATCCGGCCGCTTCCTGGTAAGCCGCACCATTGCCAAAAGACAATCTGACGATGCTCTCCTTCTCAGAGATCAAGCCTCTGTCCGTTGCCTCAGTGGCCCAGGCCAGAGCGACTCCCGCCGACATTGCATCGAGTCCGACCCGCTCACAATCTTCAAGAATCCTTAAAACATCGAAACAATCGGTGACACCGAGCATGGTTCCGGCGGCAAATATCGGTTCGTAATCATACGGGACCTGGTGGTACAGATAGCGCGCATCTTCTTTAAATTTATCCCTGAAAAAACCGAGGTGAATACATCCTACCGGACAACCGGAACAGGCACCATTGCGAAGCAGAGTTTCATCGGCGAACACATCGCCGTTTATGGTTGCAACCCCCGGATCACTGGTTTTTTGCAGATTAAACCAGGGCAATGCCTCGATATCGTTCAACCCCTGAAGGTTCACGGCGGTTCCCAGATGGTAATATTTCCGCATGTAATCGGTCGCTGTGACCTGATCATACACTTTTTTATACACGTTACGATAATCACGACCGTCTGGAACTCTGCGACTTGAATCTCCGTTAATAATTAAACCTTTTATGTTTTTGGCTCCCATAACCGAGCCCCCGCCCAACCTGCCGAAGTGGCGGTATGAATCCACATTGATGCAGGCCATGGCCGAGCCGATCTCACCGGCCGGCCCGATTCGCAGAATGGACCGGTGCCCGGATGATTTTGGAAACATCCGCCTGATCAATTTTCCGGTAGAGGCAACATTCATTCCTATCATAAAAGAGGCATCTTTTACCGTTACATGCCGCGAACCAATGGAGACGCAGCTGAGCTTTTGTGCTTTGCCAACGATAACAAGCGCATCATAGCCGGCAAAAAACAGCGCAAGGGCCGAACGACCACCGCCATGACTCTCGGTATACTGGTTGTGATATGGGGAGATAAAAGAACAGACCGTTTTGCTCATCAATGGGAAATGGCCCGTCAAGGGTCCAATGGCCAGGATAAATGGTTGTTCTGGATGATCCCAATCCAGGTCCGATCGCCCAAACCGGGTAAACAAGAGGGCTGCCAGGCCACTGCCTCCGGCCACCTGATTGCGTTCGTCAATCCGCTCCGCTTTACTTTTTCCACTTTCCAGATCAACAACCAGGACATTGAAATAATCAGTCATCGTTCAGACTCCTCCGGAGTGCATCAACTTCTTTAAACTCCAGGCAGTTGTGGGGACAAAAGTCAACGCAGCGGCCGCAATGAAGGCATACATAGACATTACCGTCGTGGTCTTTACTCACAGCATCAACCGGACAGGCGGGAATGCATTCTCCACATTTGATACACTGCTTCTTTCTGACGACCACGCCGCCCCCCTCGCGTTGACTGAAGGCACCGGTCGGACAAGCGGCAACACATGGAGCAGGGTCGCAGCCCAGACAGATCTGGGCAATGAATCCCGTTGATAAACCACCGGCCGAATGAATACGGATCCCTGAATTGGACCAGGAAAGCTGTTGATGAATAAGCCTGGCACACGCAAGTGAACAGGAATGGCAACCGATACAGCGATCCATTCTTGGAGTTGTCAATAATTTCATAATACTGTGTTGATTCTGTTTAAACTATCGCGCGATCAAAGCTCACGCTGTCAGTAGTTCGTTTTACCTATGGTCAATAAGCAGTCTTCTGGCGTAAAGATCGGAAATAGTCACCTTGGTGGCTTGAAATTGCTTCTCTTTGATGCCTTCGGCTGTTTTATATTTAACACTGACCTGCTTTCGTCGCTCCGCCGCCCGTGCATTTTTCTCTTGATCCTTGAGTATCGTTTCCAGCAGATCAAGCAGCAATTTCTGTTGCCCCATCTGATCCGGGTTTTTATCAAATTCTTCCGTAAGCTTTTCAAGTTGGAACTGCCGCTCGGCTGATCCAATCAACAACAAGGTCTCAGTGCCTGCCGGAGGAACAAAAGTAAAGCTCTGATCTCCAGGGGGGATGAGTTTCGGTCCCCGGGGAAATCCGTAATTGTAGTAACCGTTTTCAGCGGGATACAGCGGTGTCAAATTTTGGCCGGAATCGAGCAGGAAAAGATAGATATGGCAGTTTTTCAGATGCTCAATGTAAATCTGCAACCCGGTGCCGGAGAAGACGATGGGGGATCCTGAAAAATCGAGCCCCTGCATACCCTCTGTAGAATCAGCCAGTACCGACCAGCGGAAGGAAACATCAGCAGCCGACACTATCCTGTACGGCAGGAGAGCACAGAGTGCCGCCATCAGAGAAAGACAAACCTGCCACCGCCAATTTTCAAGTCTTAGCTCTTTTGTTGTCTTCATTTTAATAACCCGACCCAATTAATTTTTCATCATTTCGGTAGAGCAATCACTCATCAATTTGTGAATCTCAAGCGGCTCCCCTCTACTTGGATCACGCACCAGTGACAGCGCATCATGTTTACATACATCTACACAGACACCGCAGCCCATACACTCTTTTTCATCGATACGCCCCTGGCGACTCAGATCAATGGCCCCGAACTGACACACCGAAACGCATTCTCCGCATGACCGGCATTTTTCCGGATCTAATGTGCAGATGTACCCAGACGAAGCGAGCATAGGCGTACCGTTGCGTTGGGCCTGTATCGCTCCGCAGCAGCAGCTGCAGCAATTACATATGGCATAAAACCTGTCCAGTAGGATGTCCTTGAAAAAAGCGTGAGACACATGCCCGCGTCTATTTTCCGCCTCCAGAATCTCGATGGCCTCTGTCTGGGAAATGGCT
>JAQYVS010000019.1 GCA_030145365.1 Desulfofustis sp.
GCTCGTTGTTCCGGTATTTGACCTATTTCACTTTCTTGATTTCGCCGAGCTGCCGGGTCTTGTTGAAGGCGGTCTCTTCCGGTCCGTAGAGACGGAACATCAGGAAGAAGTCCTCGCCGGTGGGAATCCAGTTGGCCTTCATCCCATCGGGCGCGGTCGGGGCAAAGTAGACATCGACCGAGCCGTCGTCGTTCCCCCTCTCCTCATACTAGCGTTTACTATACTTGTAAATTTTTACCCCCGTGACGTGAATGTAGCAGGACGAAATCCGTCCTGTCAGGGATAATCATAACCAACTACGAATGCTGTCCAATTGAAGGTTGCCAAGGCGAGTCTATACAAACTGTTGATAATCTTGACTACTACTATGTAATTGAATACGTTAATAAGAATAAAGTTCAATATTTTATTGAGTGGAGTTATAACATCAGATAGCTAAAGAGGAGGCAACTGATGGCAACATCTGGCGAGCTGGTAATCCAGCAGTCTTCGGACGATATTTTGACACTGGTTCTTTCCGGTTCCTGGAAGCTGAGTGAGATCATGCCATCGACAGAAGATGTATACCGTCGTCTCGAGTCCTCGCCAGCGCCGCGTCAGGTCATATTTGATTCCCGGCAGCTCACCGACTGGAATTCGGGGTTGTTGACCTTCGTCAAACGACTGCGCGCATTCTGCGAAACCAAAAAGGTGGCTATCGATAGTAGCGGGTTGCCCCAGGGCGCCCAGCAACTGCTCACCCTGGCGGCTGCCGTACCAGAGAAAAAGGACGCCCGCAAAGCAGAAAGCAAGCTGCCTTTCCTGGCAGTCGTTGGAAATGAAACCGTCGAATTCTTTCACTCAACTGGAAAGATGCTAGAATTCATCGGTGATGCGACACTAGCCCTCCTCCGGCTCTTTCGAGGTCAGGCCCGGTTTCGTCGAACCGACATGTTCATGACCATGGAAAGTTGTGGAGGACAGGCCCTGCCTATCGTGTCTCTGATCAGCTTCCTGGTGGGGTTAATTCTGGCTTTTGTCGGGGCGATCCAACTTAAACTGTTTGGTGCTGAGATTTATGTGGCTGATCTGGTCGGCATTGCCATGGTACGACTTATGGCAGCCATTATGACGGGCATCGTTATGGCCGGCCGGACAGGTGGTGCATTTGCCGCGCAGCTTGGCACCATGCAGGTCAACCAGGAAGTCGACGCTCTGCGAACCATGGGCATATCCCCCATGGAGTTTTTGGTTCTGCCCCGTATCCTGGCCTTGGCGCTGATGATGCCACTGCTTTGCCTTTACGCCAATGTTATGGGGATATTGGGGGGTATGGTGGTTGGTGTCAGCATGCTTGATATCGGTTTTATACAGTATTACAACCAAACAGTGGCTGCGGTGCGCCTCTGGGACCTGGGGATCGGGATTTTCAGTGGTATTATTTTCGGTGTGATCATCTCACTTTCCGGTTGTATGCGGGGAATGGAATGCGGTCGAAGTGCATCAGCTGTCGGCGAAGCCGCAACTTCCGCCGTGGTGACTGCTATCGTCGGGATCATCGTCTCGACTGCGGTGATCACAATTATCTGCGACATGCTGGGCATCTGACCCTTCCGGCCACAATGAAGAGGAACTTTTCAGGAGTAAGGCACTAAACGACTGACTATGGTTGAACGGCAAGCGCACATAATTGTACAGGACTTTACAATGGGTTACGGTGATTTTGTACTCATGCGCGATCTTAATTTTACGATCAAACACGGGGAAATCTTCATTATCATGGGCGGGAGCGGCTGCGGTAAGAGTACATTGATGAACATCCTCATCGGCCTGAAACTTCCCTCCAAAGGGAGGGTATTCTATGGTGAAATTGACTTCTGGGGTGCGGATCCTGAAACTCGAGACCGGATAATTCGTCGGGCCGGGGTTATGTATCAAAGCGGCGCACTCTGGAGTTCAATGACTTTGGCGGAGAATATTTCCTTGCCGCTGGAAACGTACACTAGCCTGAGCCCAGCTGAGATTGGCGAGGTGGTCGAGTTGAAGCTTGAACTGGTGGGGCTGGCCGGGTTTGAAGAATTCTATCCGTCTGAGATAAGTGGCGGCATGCAGAAGCGTGCCGGTATTGCCCGGGCAATGGCCCTTGATCCCGAGATTCTGTTTTTCGACGAACCGTCGGCTGGCCTTGATCCGGTCAGTGCTCACCGATTGGACGATATGATTCTTGAACTGCGCGACAGCATGGGCACCACGATGGTGATAGTCACCCACGAACTGGCCAGCATTTTTGCAATCGGCGACAATTCTGTGTTTCTTGATGTCTCCAAGCGTAGCATGACGGCAACAGGGGATCCCAATAAGCTACTGGCCGAGAGCCAGGATCCAACCCTGCACATGTTTTTGACCCGCGGTGAAACGTTACAGTAAATTGAGGGAGACATAGTGGCAAAACAAGCTAACACAATGATGATTGGCGGCTTCGTGGTCATTGCAGTTTTACTCTTGGCCGTCAGCGTCGTATTATTTGGATCAGGCAAATTTTTCAAGCAGACCGACAAGTATGTGCTTTACTTTAACAGCTCAATAAAAGGATTGTCTGTTGGTGCACCAGTACTGTTCAATGGTGTTCAGATCGGTTCAGTCACCAGCATAGTGCTGCTCGCTAACCATGAACAACTGAAATTTAGCACTCCCGTATATATCGAAGTCAATCCTGACAAGATCCAGGTTGTAGGCATACAAGAACAACCCAAAGACCTCAGTGAGCTGCTACCAAAGTTAATTGATAAAGGCTTACGGGGGGTATTGACCATGCAGAGTATTATCACGGGACAGCTCATGATTGAACTTGGTTATTATCGAGGCACTCCGGTCAATCTGAAAGAAACAGACTCGCAAATTCTCGAAATTCCAACCATCCCCTCTACCACCCAACGGCTGTTCCAGGTCCTGCAGGATATCGATTTCGAAGGCTTGGCGAAACACTTGGAACAAACCTTATCTAATGTTGACAAGCTCTTCAGTAATCCCGACCTGGATGAGGGTATCCACGACCTGAGGCTTGCTGCTGCCAAGGTGAATGATGTAATCAGCAAAATCGATGGTTATGTGGACCCAATCGTAGAAGATCTGGAAGGCACCCTTAGAGATTCCCGCAAGCTGATATACAATTTGGATCGTCAGGTCGAGCCGCTTGCCAGTGATCTTAGAAAAGCGATCGAGGATTTCGACAGGCTGACTCGACATATGGACGCAAACCTGAAATTGCTGACGAAAAGTCTTGATAAAAGCCTTGCTGGGTTCCAGGGAGTATTGTCTGAAGATTCGCAATTGATCATTAAGCTGGAGGAGACGCTGAAAAATATTTCTGAGATGGTCAGCTCCATGCGACAGCTGGCCGAATATTTAAGACAGCATCCCGAGTCCCTGCTCAGGGGAAAGGGGAACTAAGGAGGAAATTAGCATGTTGAATACTAGGTCCTTTTGTTTATCTGCAGCTATTGCATGTTGTGTGTTTATAATTCTTGCCGGCTGTACCGGCAAGAGTCAACCATCGCGGTTTTACACTCTTACCTCGATGTCAGAAGATCAGAGAGGACAGGCGGGAGCAGAGCAGGCCGACGATGTGGCTGTCGGTATAGGACCAGTTAAAGTGGCCGATTATCTCGATCAGACCAGAATCGTCACCCGCACCGGCGACAACAATATAGATCAAGCCGAGTTTGACCAGTGGACCGGGTCATTTAAGGATAACCTCATTAATGTCCTGGCCGAAAATATTGGCTACCTCCTGAGGTCTGACCGAATCTCCATTCATCCCTGGCGCTCCTTCATGCCAATTGACTATCAGGTTACGGTGGATATCGTCCGCTGCGACGGTGAGCTTGGTAAAGAAGTTGTTCTGATAGCACGCTGGAACATCTTGAGGGGGGAGAAACAAGAATTGGCCACCATGAAGCGCAGTGACATTAGGGTTGAATTCACCGGAGGCAGTTACGAAGCACTGGTCGCAGCGCAGAGCCGGGCACTAGGCACACTCGGTTCTGAGATAGTCCAGGCGATTCAAACTGCTGGCCAGAAATAGTGGCGGAGTATATAGTTGAGCCCTTCCTCCCAAAAGAAAAGCCGTGTTCCTTGTTCTTTGGAATGCTTAATAAGGATCTTGTAATTTCGACTTTCTTGGATTGACGTATACAGACTGGGAATTTGACGTATACCACGGTGCTTGACTATGTCAAAATCGATACAAAGCAATCTTAAGCAAATCGAGAAAGAAACTATTTTATTAAAATCTGAATCAGCTGAAGAACTAAAACTATAGGCATAATCAGCCAAAGTATTTTCAAAACCATACCTTACCCCTATGAGACTTGATACTGGATTGTAGTTTCCAGGGGGGAAAAGCGTGCGGATACCGGCAACGTACAGTTCAGGACTTTAACGGTATAAACAATCTTGCTACCTCGTAGCAACGCTCCGCGGTAGCAAGAATGATTTGCTGAGCTTCGGTGCTAGTTGGAAAAGAAGATATCAGTCGATATTTCCTTTTTTCTTCTGATCGTATAGGTAACCGCCAGCAGCGCCGGCACCCGCTCCAATCAGGGCTCCTGCACCGAAATTACCGCTCAGAGAACCTACCACGCCTCCTGCTGCGGCTCCCATACCGGCACCACTCAGTGAGCGTGAACCCGTTGTGTCGCCGCAGCCGGCGAGAAGCATTACTACAAGGATTGAAGATACTGCGAGTGCTCTCATGGTCAACCTCCTTTTTTTTGTGTAGACCTGTGCACATCATCTCTGTGCATGGTGTAGATCGAAAAATGTGTCAGTTACTTTGAACATGGATA
>JAQYVS010000365.1 GCA_030145365.1 Desulfofustis sp.
CCATGGCCTTTGTTGGTGGATTAATGGGACCCTATATGCGGCCAATACCGATCGGCGCCTCTGCGGCCATGCTGTTTTCACTGGTTATCGCCTTTACGGTCACTCCCTGGGCCGCCACCCGTTTACTTAAAAAAACAAAACATGGCGGTAACGAACAGGACCACGACAAAGCACCCGATGATTTTTTCACCAGGCTCTACCATCGGATTATGGAGCCTCTCCTGGCTCATGGTGGCTGGCGGATTATTTTCTTTTCGGCGATTACGCTGATGTTGCTCGGTTCCATGGCGATGGTCGGGTTGGGTCACGTCAAGGTGAAAATGCTGCCCTTCGATAACAAGAGCGAGTTTCAGGTCATTCTTGATATGCCGGAAGGAACCACCCTTGAGATGACGTCCAGAGTTGCTCTGGAAATGGCTTCGGTGATAAAAAAAGACCCTGCCGTAGTTGACTACCAGCTGTATGTTGGCACCTCCTCGCCCTACAATTTCAATGGTCTTGTCCGGCACTATTTTCTGCGCAGCGGTCCGACAGTTGCCGATATACAGGTTAACCTTCTCCCCAAACACGATCGCAACCTGAAGAGCCACGATATTGCCAAACGAGTGAGACCAGCGTTAGCCGCAATTGCACAAAATTATGGTGCTGCATTAGTTGTTGCCGAGGTTCCGCCTGGCCCCCCTGTGTTGCAAACCCTGGTCGCAGAGATCTATGGACCAACCGAACGGGATCGACTTACCCTGGCTGAAAATGTCAAAGACATTCTGACTTCCACTCCAGGCGTAGTCGATGTCGACTGGTACCGGGAAACATCCCGTAGCAGAACCCTCATTACGGTTGATAAAGAAAAATCTGCACTCAATGGTATCACCGAGTCCCAGATCAACCGAACCATAGAGGTTGCTGTAAACGGCCTGTCAATTGATCTGTTTCATCAGCAGCGTGACAAAGAACCCATAAATATTGTGCTTGAACTTCCCCGCTCCCAACGCGCGCGCATCGAGGAACTTCTCAATATCTCCATGCGCTCGGAACAATTCCCGAACAGTCCCCTGATTCCGCTGCGCGAACTGGTGCATGTCTCGGAAACTGAAGTTGAGCAGCCGATTTATCGAAAGAATCTAAAACCAGTGATTTACGTAACCGGAGATGTGGCTGGTGCTGTTGAGAGCCCTGTCTATGCAATTTTTGATATGAACAAGAAAATCAAAGCGCTCGAATCAAACCAGTTTGGCGGAAATGAAGGTAATATTACCGTTTACAATCTATTTCAGCCCTTTGACGAAAACGAGCCTTCAATGAAATGGGATGGGGAATGGCATATTACCCTTGAGGTTTTTCGCGACCTGGGGCTTGCCTTCTGTGTCGTTCTGATCCTTATTTATATGCTGATGGTCGGCTGGTTTAAAAATTATATCACTCCGCTGGTGGTTATGGCCGCCATCCCTTTTTCACTGATTGGGATTTTACCCGCCCATTGGGCATTTGGAGCCTTTTTTACCGCCACCTCAATGATCGGCTTTATGGCCGGAGCAGGTATCGTGGTAAGAAATTCCATCATCCTCGTGGATTTCATAGAGCTTAGGATTAAAGACGGATTGCCGCTTGCAGAGGCAGTGGTGGAAGCAGGAGCCGTTCGTTTCAGACCTATGCTGCTGACTGCTCTGGCCGTTGTCGTTGGGGCTTCAGTCATTCTTGCCGATCCCATATTTCAAGGTCTGGCCATCTCACTTATGTTCGGAGAAATCGCATCTCTTCTGGTCAGTCGAATGGCCGTACCGGTAATGTATTTCGTGGTAAAGAAACGAATGCATTGATAAGAATCGAAGATATTACAGCAGATACCCTTGACTCTGCAGATTCAGCAGGATTTCCTGAACGGCCTCCAACGGTGTTATGCTGCTGGTGTCTATGACTATGTCAGGATTGTTTGGTTGAATATACGGGTCCGTAATGCCGGTTACCCCTTTGATTTTACCACTGCGGGCCTTGGCATATAAACCTTTCCGGTCTCGCTGTTCGCACACTTCAAGCGGGGTTGCCACATGCACTTCAATATAACCGCCGTAGTGTGAAATCAGGGCGCGATTGGCCTGTCTTGGCTCTTCATAGGGTGCAATGGGGGCGCAGATGGCAATACCACCGTTTTTAGTAATCTCGCTCGCCACAAACCCGATTCGGGTCACGTTGAGATCCCTATGCTCCCGGGAAAATGTCAATTCCGATGAAAGATTCTTCCTGACGATATCGCCGTCAAGCAGGGTTACCGGGCGATCCCGCATTTCCATAAACTTGACCAGCAGAACCTTGGCTATGGTCGATTTCCCCGATCCTGAGAGTCCGGTCAGGAAAATGGTAAATCCCTGTCTCGATTTTGGCGGGAAGGCGCGTTGCAACTCATTAACCATATCGGGCCAGGCAAACCACGGAGGTATTTCCTCCCCCTTCATCATCTTACGCTGCAACTCTGCCGAGGTAATCTTTTTCTGTTGTTTTCCTGAATCGCCTAAAGGGAAGTACGTATTTGTTGTCTTATCGTAGCAATAATCATGCTGTGGAACCATCTCGATGGAGGTTTTTTCAGCATACTCATGGACCAGCTGCTGTGCTGCTCCCCGTTCATAGAAAAGCTTTGTTTGACCATTTGATCTGGCAAATGGATCAGCCTGATCTTCAGAGACGATAAAGTGACTGCAGCCGAAATTTTTACGCATGATAGCCTGCAGCAGTGCTTCACGGGGACCTGCTTTACGGCTGGCAAACGGAGAAAGCCCAAGCATGATCATGTTGGCAGGAAATTTTTGGGTGAATACCTGGTAGCAACTGATGTGGGTAAAAAAATCGACGTCTCCCGGATGATCCAAGCCAACCACCGGCTGCAAAAATATAGAAGCTCCCACCTTGCCGGCAGCATCAAGCACCATTTCCCGGTGAGCACAATGCAGATAGTGTTCGGTATGAAAACCGATCACCTTACGCCAGCCATTCATGGTAAATCGGCGTACACATTCTGACGGTGTCAGCCGCAACTGGAGAAAATCATAATGGACAGGCAGGGTCACCCCCTCAACACTGCCGCCTATGTACCAGGACCCATTCTGATCCAGAAGCTGTCTTACACCAGGGTGAGCATTGGCATCGTCGCTTCCGTAAACCAAAAGGGCCTCTTCATGCTTATCGGGTTTCCATACGTCTGAAACCTTCATGATTGCCAGCAGAAACCCTTCCTGATCGTTCAGCCCAATAAGTTGATCGGGTTGCAGGGATCGGGCAAAAGACTCGGATACGTCCAGGCAGACCGGTATAGGCCAGACGGAACCTGAACCGTCTGCCAACGACATGTGGTGAATTACCGATAGATAATCTTCCTTTCCCATGAAACCGGTTAATGGATAAAATCCCCGGTTTAAAATGAGTTCCAGGTCAAAGAGCTGTCGCTCGTTAAGATCCATTGAAACAAGCTCAAGGGCCTGCTGACGCAATACCTCGGCCCTTCTGAAATGTACCACCAGCGATTCTGAATAATCTTTTGTTTTCATTGAGAACTGATTACCGAATGTAATAAGTAACGATGCCCCACCACACTGAGGGATCGTTGTTTTTAAGCTTCAGATTCCAATTTCTGACAATACCATTTGTAGGTGTCTCGCAGTCCTGCTGTCAATGTATATTCAGGACTCCAGCCAAGTGTATTTATACGGCTCGTATCGAGCAGTTTTTGGGGCGTCCCGTCCGGCTGATCGCTATTATATCTTGTTTCCCCGGTAAACCCGACTATCTCTTTTATCATATCCGCAACCTGTTTGATCGTACAGTCCCGCCCAGTGCCGATATTTAAAAAACAGGGTTTTGTAGCCGATTGCCAAGGCTCATCAGATATCAAAGCCCGTGAGTATGCTTCCTGGCTCATTCTCATCACCAGAAAACAGGCCGCTGCCATATCGTCGGCGTGCAAAAATTCTCTTCTTGCAGTTCCGCTTCCCCAGAGCTGTACGTACACATCAGTATTATCGACGGGGCTGAGACTTCTTATCACTTCTTCAGGAATCGCTCCAAAGACCTTCTCATCTCTGTCTATGGCGTCCAAGTCTTTTGCTGCAGCCAGTTTTGCTAAATGGTACTTGCGTATCATGGCCGGAACAACATGACTGTTTTCCAGATGATAATTATCTCCGGGACCATACAGATTAGTCGGCATCACCGCCCGATACCTCGTGAGATATTGGCGATTATACGATTCACACATCTTGATTCCGGCTATCTTGGCAACGGCGTAAGGTTCGTTTGTCGGTTCCAGGACATCGGTAAGCAGATATTCTTCAGACATCGGTTGCTTACAAAATTTTGGGTAAATGCAAGAACTGCCTAAGAAAAGAAGATCCTCAACACCGGCCAGGTAAGCCTCGTTGATGACGTTTGCCTGGATCATCAAGTTCTTATAAATAAAGTCGGCGGGATAGCGATCGTTGGCATGTATGCCGCCAACTTTAGCCGCTGCCAGCACCACATAGTCAATTTTATTATTGGCAAAAAAAGCACGTACGGCAGCCTGGTCTGTTAAATCGAGATCACCGGAAGTTCGGGTGAGTAGATTATTATACCCCTTTTTTTGCAGAAGACGGACCATGGCAGAACCGACCATGCCGCAATGCCCTGCAACATAGATGGAGCTCTCAGTGGTCAATGATGATACATCAGCGGACATACTCATACCGGCCAGTTATTCATGATAATTGAATGTCTGAAATCCCTCATCCTGGCACAGCGCATCCCGTTTTGCCTCTTCCAGGTCAAACAATACCATCTCGGAGACCATTTGTTCAAATGAGGTGGTCGGAGTCCATCCCAGTTTTTCCTTTGCTTTGCTCGGGTTTCCCAACAAGGTTTCAACTTCTGTAGGCCTGAAATAACGCGGGTCAACCCGAACCACTGTCTGATCAGGCTGTAGATTTATGCTGTCATCCAGACTATCCACCTGCTCAACAATTCCTGTTTCTTCCGTACCTACTCCGTGCCAGGAGAGAGTAATTCCAAGCTCTGCCGCAGAGCGATCGACAAATGCCCGCACCGAATGCTGTTCTCCAGTGGCAATAACGTAATCTTCCGGAGTGTCCTGCTGGAGCATCAGCCACTGCATTTCCACATAATCGCGGGCATGCCCCCAGTCGCGCAGTGCATCAAGATTGCCAAGATACAGACAATCCTGCAGCCCAAGTGCTATTCTCGTCAAAGCCCTGGTGATTTTTCTGGTAACAAAGGTTTCGCCACGACGCGGTGATTCATGATTGAATAAGATGCCGTTGCAGGAATACATATCGTAAGCCTCACGATAATTTACGACAATCCAATATGAATAAAGTTTGGCGACCGCATAGGGTGAACGTGGATAAAACGGCGTTTGCTCTGTCTGTGGCATCTCCTGAACAAGTCCGTAGAGCTCAGAGGTTGAAGCCTGGTAAAACTTGGTCTTGTGAGCAAGTCCCAAAATTCGAATAGCTTCAAGTAGCCGGAGTGTGCCGATCGCATCCGAGTTGGCTGTATATTCAGGCTCTTCAAATGAAACCGCCACATGAGATTGCGCAGCCAGATTATATATTTCGTCAGGCTTAACCTTTTCTATAATATGAGTAAGACTGGATGAATCCGTTAAGTCGCCATGATGCAGGATAAATTTGCGGTCCTCTTCATGTGGGCCTTGGTAGAGATGGTCTATCCTGTCCGTGTTAAAAAGTGACGTGCGGCGTTTAATCCCATGAACCTCATAGCCCTTTTTCAACAAGAACTCGGCGAGATAGGATCCATCCTGGCCGGTAATACCGGTAATAAGTGCTTTCTTTTTCATAAATGGTATGTGTGTTAGTGAATAGAAACCGGAGTCTTTTATGCCCGGTCACCTAACCATATTTTTATTTATTATGGCAAATGGAATCTGGTTTAACCCTGATCCTTAAGCCCAAAATGGACAAATTGTGATAAGTATTAAGCTCACGATCTCATTCAAGCGGCCCTGTTCAGGCTTGAAAGCAATGCCTTAACCGAGGCAATGATAATATCAGTATCCATCCCGGCACCCCAGAAACGATTACCGTCTGCCCGCTCGACTTCTATATAAGCAATTGCTTTTGCACTGGAACCGGTATTAATGGCA
>JAQYVS010000372.1 GCA_030145365.1 Desulfofustis sp.
ACAGCTTCGACTTTTAGCTTCATAGTCGATCATCTTTCCTTGATGATCGAACTCGAAACGGCAGCACTTTAACAGCATCTCCTTCATCATCGCCCGGCCGCGCTGAACCCTTGCCTTTGCACCCGATAAAGACAACCCTTGTTTTGAAGCGACCTCTTTCTGTGTTAATCCTTCAATTTCTGACAGCGTAAGTGTTTGGCGGTAATGCTCAGGCAAATTTTGAATAAAGGGCAGAAGACAAGAAGCAATTTCCTGTCTTGCTTTATCGTCAGGATCCTGTTCCGGATGGGTGAGGGTCTCCGGCAGCTCTTGCATTTGCTTTTGAGCGCGATAATGATCGATTATGGCATTTCGGGCTATTCGATATAACCAGTTTTGTATTTTGTTACTGTCTTTAAGAGTATTGATCCGGGAATGAACCCTGATAATGACTTCCTGAAGGATATCATCAGCAATAGATGCATCGGAAACGCGGCCTTGTATGAAGCGATGAAGCTTATTATGATATTCATTCCAGATCGATTCTGTGACTTGCATTGTATTGTTCCTCCCTATTTGTTGATTTAATCATTGAAACAAAGCCTCACTTCTATGAATTCTGAAGTGACCAGAAAGCACGCCTTTAAGACTCCTGCCCAGAGGAAGCTGCGACATCCTTGGGCGGAACAAGGCGAGACAACACACTGTGCAAAGCCTTTTTAATCTTTTTAATCACTACGATTGAAATGAAAAACGGACAGAATGAAAATTTATTCACGCCTTCTGTCCCCGCCGCGAAGGGTAATCCCTCTTCCTCCCACAGGAGCGTTCCGCCGATGATGTTATAAACGGCAACGAAACCGAACTGTTGCATCAGCTTCTGGGCAATTTTGCTCCGTCCGCCTACCTTGCAGTAGACCACATAAGTTTTGTTTTTATCCATGACTTCCAGCCGGGTCTTAAAAAACTTTGAAATCAGATTCACATTGATTGCGCCTTCCAGATGCAGATCCTCGTATTCCTGGGGAGTGCTGACGTCTATGATGACCAGATCATTTAAGTCTCTGTTATTCGATATCAGCTCCCATGCTTTATCAGGATAGATATCTTTTGATGCTTGAGTCTTTGTTTTTACTGATGTGGACATGTGTATTACCTCCTTTTTACCCCTATACGGGATTTAATTTTAGCGGTATACGCTGCAGGATTTATCCAATGATGAACTTTAAATATCCCAAGACAATCGCACCTACGAGTGCAAATGAAACATACAAAACAAAAACGCGGTGTGTAACCAGAGACCAAACTGCGGCCATGGCCGGCAGTGTCGTGGTCGGACCGGCGATCAAGAAGGCCAGTGCGGCCGCCGGGCTCATGCCCTGAACCAAAAGACCGCTGACCATCGGCAAGGCGCTCAAATTGCTGGTATAGGTCGGGACTCCAAGTAATGCTGCCGTAATAATGGCCCAGGCATTTCCCTGTCCCATAATGCCGACGATCCACTCTGCAGGGATATACAGAATAATCAAGGCTTCCAGGAAAAAGGCCAAAGCCATGAATTTGATAACCATCAGGGTCGCGCTGTAGGATTCCTTAAACAAGCGACTCCAAAAATTGGTTTTCTCGCCGCAACCGCAGCTTTCCGCCTTCGGCTCGTCTATGGAGCGATGCGTCTGAACAGGGACGGCAGCGGCACGAATAGAGGGTTGGATTTCAGTAAAAACGGTGGTGCTACCATCGCAGCAGACCGCCACTGGTGCGCCGATCGACTCAACTGGACGAAACCAGGAAAAATCCGTTACTCTCTCTCTGAGCCCCCGCCAGGCACTTTGAATTAGTGAATAAGTACTTTGGGTGACGGAGGCGTTGCGGTTGCGCAGGATATTGGTGCCGATCCATTGCTTTTGCATAGCGAAATGGGTGATGAACCCGGCACTTAGGCTTAAGAGAAGCGTACCGACCAAGCGCCATACCGCCAAATTCCACCCAATAGTTCCGACACTTAAGAAAAAGATTTCCGGATCCATGGAGGGTGATGCGATCCAAAAGGACATGACCGGTGCCAAAGGCACGCCACTGATGAGCAGCGCTGCGATGACCGGAATTACGCCGCAGGAACAAAAGGGGCTG
>JAQYVS010000029.1 GCA_030145365.1 Desulfofustis sp.
ACCAGTGATTTAACCGGCCGTATGGTCCTCAGCCTGGAGGAGGATAGACCGGATATCGAGGCACGGCTTGCCAGCAACGTGCTGCAGATAGATGATTTTGCACTGAGCCAGTGGAGTCCCGAAAGGAAAACGACCCCTGCCTCCGACCCGAAAGCTGAATCTGAACCCAAAGAGGATACCTCAAACATAAAACAACAAGCAGATCAGCAAAAAGTTCTCTCTCTCCTGTCGCCGGAAGCAATGTCCAGAGCCAATGCTCACCTGACCGTCAACTTGGACAAGATCATGTCCGGAAAGGATAATCTGGGCAAAGGAAATCTGGAGATTTCTCTGCAGGATGGCCGCTTTATCATCGAACCGCTGGAACTTGAGCTTCCGGAGGGTACGGCACGAACGGAGTTTTCGTACTATCCCACCACCGAGACCGCCGAGATACACCTGGCTGTGACTGTTGACGGGTTAGATGTGGGTGTTCTTGCCCGCCGCGCCAAGCCGGAAACCAAAATGGGAGGACGGCTCGATCTGGATATTCTGCTTGATGCCACAGCTCCTTCGATTAAAGAATTGATGGCCAACGGTGCCGGACACTTTGACCTGGGGTTTTCGCCGGAAAACTTTGACGCCCGCATCATCGATCTGTGGGCCGTCAGTTTGCTTTCGGCACTGACGTCAGAGGTCGATTCGGAGCCGACCTCAATTATTAACTGTCTGGTTGCGAGTTTCGAAATGGCTGACGGAGTGATGCAGGATCGCATCATTTTCTTGGACACCACCCGCATGAGCGTCGAAGGGACCGCAGTGATTGATTTCAAAAAACAGCACATTGATTTGCAGGCAAAACCAAAGGCCAAAAGACCGGAGTTCTTCAGCATCGCAATACCGGTAGAGGTCAGTGGTGATTTTGACGATTTCGGCGGCATCAAGATCAAGCCAGGTCACATAATCCGTTCCGTGGGGAATTTTATTACCAGCCCCGTTCATGTGCCGTTGCGTCGACTGATTTCCGGCCAGACACCGGAAGACACAAATGCCGCCTGCCGGATAGCATGGGAAGGACGGAATCAGGAGGACTAGAGCACTTTAATATTTCCTGTTCGCATTTAGGCCGTCGAGAGGACACCGCTGGCAAAGAAGAATACGCAGCAATATTGATATATGGCGAGGTGTTCTGATGCCGCCAGCCAACGCCGCAACAGGCAAAAAGCGAGCACGAAAAATTAAATTGCTCTAACATTACGCCGTATGAATGAAAGATGCCCAAGCTTTGCACGCGTCCAGCTGCTATGCCCTTTATATAAACGAAGGGTTCAATTGATCAGATTATTGGGCTCTGTGAACTGAGCGACAATGTTTTGGATCTGCTTTTCACTGAACGGTTTCTGAAGGAATTCTTTAAATCCAATTTTCAGGGCGTTTCGCCTGAGACTTCCGATCGTTAGTGCGGTCACAGCGATCAAAGGGGTTTGGTCCCCATGTTCACTCAGGCGTGTGGCGACAGAGAACCCATCCAGCTCGGGAATATGAATATCGATAAAGATCAGCTGAAACTCACCGCTCATGGCTTTTTGCAGGCCGGTTTTTCCATCGAAACAGCATTCACAAGTGCACCCGGCGCGTGTGAGATAAAGCTCAAGAATCCGCTGGTGACCGGGGTCGTCTTCGATGATCAGAACATTCGGTTGGTTTTTGCTTTCTTTCTGCATGGACGTGATTACCACAATAACTTAGCGCCAACATTTCTCATTTACACGGCCTTAAAGCTTCTTTTCTCCGTACGACATCGGCAATCTTACCAAGGCCATCTTGAACAATCAAGAATTCTCTCTTGGATCAGAGAAAAAACTGTTTGCGTTTTTCGATCAGAGACTCCAGCGACAGGTTCTGCGCAAAAAAGAGGCGAGGTGAGCAGCTCCGTCTGGGGGTGGTGACGGTTTACCACATATCCTCGCCGAGGGTTATGATCAAGCTGCGACAATAACAGCCTAATATTCTTGTGCTTCCATTGTACCAAACAGTTCTGGAACCAATCAAGACCAAAAACCGAAAAAAAATTAAATCCCGTAGTATTACGGGGTTTTAGATAATATGTAGGCCATCTTGAAATTTCATATAATGTTTATGACCAATAACCCTGCAAACATTATTGAAAGGATGGCCTATGAATAAGTTACCAA
>JAQYVS010000049.1 GCA_030145365.1 Desulfofustis sp.
AGACATGAAATCAGGAAATATCTGGCGGAAGTAACTGATTCTGCAACCGAACAGGATCTCAATATTGTATCTTTTAACAATTATCTCAACTTTGTTACTCCTTCATTTGAGTCGACAGATACGAAAAAGGATCAGGTGGCCTTGATTATCGCACAGGGAACGATTATGCCCGGAGAAAGCAAACCTGGCACCATTGGCGCCGATTCCATCAGTCTTATGCTGCGCCGGGTACAGAGTAATGAGAACATCAAGGCGGTTGTCTTAAGAATCGACAGTGGAGGAGGTTCCGCCTTTGCTTCGGAAATCATCCGCCAGGAGATTTTGGAACTGAAGAAGAGTGGGAAACCGGTTTTTGTTTCCATGGGGACTTACGCGGCTTCCGGAGGTTACTGGATCTCAGCGGACGCGGACGAAATATGGGCATCACCAAGTAGCTTGACCGGTTCCATCGGGATATTCATGGCTTTTCCAACTTTTGATAAAATGCTTTCTCAGGGAGGGATCCACCGCGATGGCGTCGGAACAACCAATCTTGCAGCAGGGATTGATTTGAGCCAGCCCATACCAACGGAAATCAGTGATGCCATTCAACTTACTCTGGATAACGGCTATCAGAAATTCATATCACTTGTCGCAGACGGCCGGGGTCTAACGTTGGAGCAGGTGGAACAACTTGCCCAGGGAAAAGTATATGATGGTGCTGCAGCTGTGAACATAGGACTGGTGGATAAACTCGGATCTCTTGACCAGACCGTTGAAGCGGTGGCAGAACGGGTAGGCCTTGATGATTATCAGGTGACCACACTGTCACCACCGCTTTCCCTTCGTGATCGGCTTCTTCACAGTATCGGTGCTGAAACCCTCGCAGTTCTTGCTGAAAACAGAATGGTTGCCTCGTTGTTTAAAGGAGTTTTGCCTGAAATATCTGAACTGCAAAGGCTCTTGCTTTTCCGGGATCCAAACGGTATGTATGCCCATTGCCTGACTCATTACCTTTAAAACAAAGCTCTGGAGTAATCCATGAATAAGATCATTGTTTTGACCTTCACATCGTTGCTCTGTCTATTCGCTAACGTTACGAACGCTTTTTCGCAAGACTCATTTATCATCTCCGGCAATCCGTATGCCCCGCCGGTCGTCTGGGAAGAACAACGCAGTCTGTCCGGCGTCGCCCCTGAGTTGGTGAAAGAAATCTTCAGCGATCTCGGCATTGGTTTTTCCACCCGAGTAATCAGTGACTGGCAGAAGGTTCAGGATAAGGCGAGAGCCGGTGAAATAGATTTAATTGTGTCAGCTTATAAAAATGACAACCGTACGGAGTATCTCAATTTTTCAGTTCCCTATCTGCCTCAACCAACGGTTATCGTGGTCGAAAAAGGTAAAGAATTCAAGTTTTCAAGCTGGGATTCACTGAAGGGAAAAAAAGGAGTTACCGGTATAGGCGAAAGTTACGGCCAGGAATTTGATGATTTTATCAAAAACAATCTGGATGTCGACTATTACCAACTCGAACGATCGTTTAACCAGCTAAACTTAGGCAAAGCCGATTACCTCATTATCGATCTTTATACGGCTCTTATTTATGCACGGCTCCTCAATGGTGAAGATCAAATCACAATTCTCGATCCTCCTGTTACCATCCAGGATTTTCATTTAGCTGTGCAAAAGAATTCAGCGCTCAACGGACGACTCGAAGAGATTAATAAAAAACTTGAGGAAAAAATAAAAAACGGTGGAATCGCTGAGCTCTTTATGAAGCAGTTTGACCGATGGAAAATGATGATCGAACGTCAATCCAAATATCTCAGTAAATACGCGGGCGAACGCACGGCTGATCAGCAGGCGTATCTTGAGAAACAGGATATCATGGCCAGGGACAGAATCACCGGGCTCATAGTTGATAGAGAGGGGTTGCCGTCTGCTGCCCAATAGATCCTGAACTCAACACTATCTGCTTACCGGGAATTTAAATGGTGAGAAGTTTTGGGGTTCATCGATTCCTTCTATGGATATACCAGCCAACGACTTTATCTATTTATGGCAAAAACTGATCTGGCCGTTGATCAGGCTGCTGCTGTTTATCTCAGTCGGCCTGATAATCGCCAATCTTCTCGAATCACTGAACTGGACCAAAAGGGTAAGTGCCATCTCTCGCCCTTTAATCAGATTCGGACATTTTTCTGAACAGGTTGGTGCAGCTTTTTCCCTGGCAATTGTTTCAGGTGTTGCCGCCAACACCATGCTCTCGGAAGCCTATGAAAAAGAGCTGATAGGAAAAAGAGAACTGGTTCTTGCCAACCTGTTTAATTCTCTTCCCACTTATTTTCTTCATCTGCCCACGGTAATCGTTATTACTCTACCGCTTATTAAAGGAGCTGCCTTTATTTATGTTGGTATTACATTTGGTGCAGCCGTACTGAGAACGTTAACCATTGTAATTCTCAGCCGCTTTCTGCTGCCTGAACCAAAACAGCCCGTTGATTTAAAAGATACCACCGATTCTCAAAGGGACTGGTCGGCAATATTACAGAAGACGTGGCGAAGATTTAAAAAACGGATGAAAAAAATCCTGATTTTTACGGTTCCCATATATATTGCCATCTTCGTTATGAACCGACTCCAGTTTTTTGCCTATCTGGAAGATTTTTTTACCATTCATCTTGATTTTTTCCCCTGGCTCTCCCCCCAGGCCATGGGCATTATCGCTTTACATCTTGCAGCAGAACTCACAGCCGGACTCGCAGCAGCAGGAGCCCTTCTGCAAGACGGGATATTAACTCACCGTGAGATCATCTTAGCCCTGCTGGTCGGCAACATTCTTTCATCCCCCCTTCGGGCCGTCAGGCACCAGTTCCCCTATTATGCGGGGATTTTCAAGCCGAAAATGGCTATGGAACTGATTTTCTATAACCAGTCTTTCAGGATCATAAGTTTGATTATTGTCGCGATAATCTATTTTGGAGTTACGCTCACTTGAACATCAATAAATAAGCCTTCTACATCGGTTCTAATTCCCACGCTGTTCTGTCCTGTATAACCATCACGCGGGTTGACAAAGAACAACGATACAGGTAGTAATTGACACCATCAGGTACCAAACTTTGATGTCTTGCATCATGGTTTAAAAGGGAACTCCGTGCAAACCGGAGACGGGCCCGCCGCTGTAACCGGGACGAACGTTGCTTATACGTCACTGACCAATTGGGTTGGGAAGGCGCAACAATTAGGCTGAACCGGGAGTCAGAAGACCTGCCTGATGCATGAGAACGCCTTTACCGTGGACAGGAAAGGCTCCAGAGATACGAGGACAAAAGGGCATCCCCGGATCAGTTGCTGATTCGGGGATTTTTTTATTGATAATGCAGGAAGTGAGAAATCATTAGAGGTACATGAGCCCGACAAACAAATCCATTGAATCTACTGTTACCACCCCAGTCAAAAGGCAAAAGAGTTCATTTTTCGATCTGGTTGTACTCTTTTGCTTTCTGATTATGGCACTCATTGTCGCTGCAGGTCGTGGTTATATTTCGATATCTCCGATAGAAATTGTCTCTGTGCTGGCATCACAATTTGGTATGGCGCTGCCCGAAGCAATTGATCCGAGTTATCCGTTTGTCATAATGGAGGTGAGACTTCCTAGAATTTTAAGTGCCGTTCTGGTTGGTGGCGGACTCGCTGTTGCCGGCTGTGTTTTTCAGTCCCTGCTGCAGAATCCGTTGGCTGATCCATACACCCTGGGCATATCCTCTGGAGCTGCATTTGGGGCTTCACTTGCCATCCTCCTGCTCATATTGGGTATCTCATTCAGCGCCGCTTTAATCATTCCCCTTTTTGCCTTTGTTGGTGCCGTGGCAACCCTGGTCGCCGTTTTTTCTTTATCTGCACCATCCGCACGTTTATCCTCGAATAGTTTGATATTGTCAGGGATCATCATCTCGGCAATACTCTCAGCAGGTATCAGTCTCATCAAATTT
>JAQYVS010000167.1 GCA_030145365.1 Desulfofustis sp.
AGATAAAATAGTTCTTGGTCGAATCCAGGCTGTTCAGTGGCATCAGATCGGCCGAAGTACCCTTCATCACCACCGGCATATAACTGTGGTGAAAACTCACCGACACGGTGCTGGGCTGCGTCCAGTTAGGATCGACAACCGGGGCACCAGCTCCGTCAAGTTTAACGTTGCCGGCTCCATCGAGCGGCACATGATAAGTTTTATCCTCCTCGACCAACCAGCGGTAAGCGGTAACTGGTGTTGTTCCAGCTGGATCACCAAGTGGGGAAGTGTTCGTTACCCCCGTCACGGTGACTTCAAGCGCCTGGGCCGTGCCAAGGTAAAACATGACCCCCAAGACGGAAAATAGTACAATCAACAGGTGGTGCTGTGTTTGTCCATCAGGTTTGAATATCCATCTCATGCCCGATCCTCCATTGCAATGCTGTTACTGGTTGACAAAGTTGTCTTTGCTTGAGTTCGATTTCTAATTTCAGTGAGCAGTTTTATTTCCAGTGGTTCTTTCAGGATGGGGGTTACGCCGAGCAAAACCTTGAATAGTCGTGAGGATAAATAAGCATCCAGATCATGCTCGGTCAGCCAATTCTCAACAAAAAAAAACGTGTTTTCATCGTCGAGATCCTGGTAGACTTTTACCTGTCTGCATCTTGTGTCACTGCTCAGTTCGTCCCTAATCCCCTTGATCGTCTGGAGAATCTCCGTTCGTTTTTCAGGTTTCCCCTGAAGTGTAATGGAAGCTGTAATCATGATTTCTCCGATTTCTTAAGGAAAACACAATGAACTTAAATTCTTATTACCAAAAATCATGCCAAGAAAAATCGTTAACGGTTTACCGTCGTTAATGTTATGATTTGTTAATAAAAAAAGAAAAGGCCTGGAGAGGGGAGAGGCTGTGTACAGAGTATTTCCTGGCGGCCACATACAGCCATATGGCCAAATAAGGCCGCCAATGGAGCGAAAAATCTTCTAACTAATCAAAATTCAACATTCTGTTTTCATTGATAAAACTGAACATGGTGTTTCCCCGGGCTCGCTGAAGGTGGACACTGATTATCATCAATTCTCAGGCTACAGATGATGCGCACTGCGCACCATGCATCGAGATTCATCATAACCCTTTGGTAGATCGGACAGAATGCGCTGTGCGGACCAAAACCGGTCAAAATTGAGCTTCAGCGGGAATGTAAAAAATAAAGGAAGGGGAAAAGGGAGAGAAAAAATATTCAGGGAAGACGTGGATGATTCTAACTTATGGTTTGCGTATATTCAGCTTGTCCATTTTGGCCCGGAGGGTGCTCCTTTTAAGGCCGAGAATTTCTGAGGCACTGTTTTTGCCGCTGACCTTCCAGTTGGTTTCTTCAAGAACTTCGAGAAGATAGTTGCGTTCCATCTCAGCCAGCGTCTTGAATTGCAACTGTTTCCCGACAGTAGACGGGTGCAGCACATCAGCAAGGGTCAACTTCGATCCATTGGTCGTAATCACGGCCCGTTCGATAACGTTTTCCAATTCCCTGATATTTCCCGGCCAGCCATATTGCTGTAACGCCTCTAAAACGGTCGTCCCAATTGAGGTAATAACCTTGCCCTGTTTACGGCTGAACTTGTCGATAAAATATTCAAGGAGCTGCGGGATATCATCCAGCCGTTCCCGGAGAGGCGGTGCGGTTAGGGGAAATACATTAAGCCGGTACCAGAGGTCCATGCGAAACTTTCCCTGGCGGACGTCCTCTTCAAGGTTGCGGTTTGTTGCAGCGATGATACGAACATCAACCTTGGTCGTAGAGGAACTTCCTAATCGCTCAAGCTCACCACCCTGGAGAATCCTGAGCAACTTGGCTTGTGCTTCAAGGGATAATTCACCAATTTCATCAAGGAACAAGGTACCTCTGTTTGCGGTTTCAAACCTGCCTATCTTACGCGTATGGGCGCCGGTAAAAGCCCCTTTTTCATGACCGAACAATTCACTCTCAATGAGGTCAGTCGGCAGGGCGGCGCAGTTGATCGTCAACATGGGACGGTCTTTACGCAAACTGTGTTCATAAATAGCCCGAGCAATCAACTCCTTACCGGTTCCAGTTTCACCAAAAATAAGTACCGAGGTATCGGTGGCGGCTATCTGTTCAATCTTAAAGAGTACGTACTGCAGGGCGTTACTGCTGCCGATAATACGTTCATAGTTGCAGACCAGGTTGATTTCTTTTCGAAGACAGGCGCTTTCTTCTTCGAGTCGTTCTTTATACTTTTTTATTTCATCAAGGGCCCAGCGAAGGTCCTGTTCGACCTTTTTCCGCTCCGTAATGTCCCTGTTACTTGAGCGAAAGCCCAACACTTTTCCCTTCGGCCCGACAATCGGCTGGCATGCATGCTCAATCCAGCCAATAGTTCCATCCTGTCTTTTGATGCGAAACTGAACCTCACGCAGTTTATATTCCTCTTTGGCGCAATGATGATGCTCATCCCATACCTTTCTGTCTTCAGGAAGAATAATTTCCCGAAAAAGCTCGGGATGTCGCATAAATTGCTCTTCCGAATAGCCGGTGATACGTTTACATGACGGCGAAACATAGCGAAAGGTGGAATCAAGATTTGTCCAGGTTTCCCAGTCGTAGGTGAAATTCGCCACCGTACGATACATAATCTCCAACTCACGCAGGGAGTCTTCCGCCTTTTTTCGGTCGGTAATATCTCGTATTAAACCTATGAAGCCGAACGTCTCTCCGACATCGTCCCGGAGAGCGGTACCAATAGTTTCAGAGGGAAAAGTTGTCCCGTCTTTTTTCCGGTATGTAATTTCATAGGGTTGCAGCCTTTCCTTACCCTTGAGATGAAATCTGATTCTGCCCTGTTGTTCATATTCCTCCTTAGAGGAGTAGATGACTTCTGTTTTTTTACCAAGCAGTTCCTGTTCCTGATAGCCAAAAATGTTTTCAAGAGCGGGATTCACCATTACAATTCGGCGTTCCAGATCGGCGAACACTACTGCATCGGGAATGGCATTGAAGATACACTTAAAAAAGGCTGTATCCTGCCTTGATACGAACAACTTTTTTTGCAGTAGCTCTATCGTTTTTTGTTCGTCCATGGCCATGAATTATGTTCCCATTTACAGATCAGGAGATTATGAAAACCGTGGCTGACAATGCAGATCCTGGCAACCGCTCTTTGTTATCCTATAAAACACATTATAGTGATTACTATTACTGTCGTCAAATAAACTTTCCTGACAGCCATGTGCAACCCAGGCTCGGGAAAGTGGAAACAGAAAATATGTTGAGATTACTGAACATAACCTGCCAGCTGACGAGAATGAGAAAAAAAAGGGCGAAAACAAGGGAAGAGAGCAGCCATTTCTTTTCAACACGGTCGAGTGGAGCGGCCACATTCGGAATTCTTTTTGCCGGCTGAAAAATTCCCGGGAGAAGGCCGAAAAAGACACCGCAAAAAAGGCCCAGGTACAGGGGGTATCCGATA
>JAQYVS010000247.1 GCA_030145365.1 Desulfofustis sp.
CCGAGGGGCCTCAGTGGTACGGCTTTTCCGTTCCATTATAACCAACTCGAGGAGCTTGAAGGGATCGTCGCTGCCCACGGCCCGGAGCTGTCTGCCGTGGTTATAGAGCCCATCAGAAATATGGAGCCGCAACCGGGCTTCATAGAAGGCGTTCGCGCGCTGGCCGATGAGGTCAAAGCGGTCTTGATCATGGACGAAATATCTTCCGGATTTCGGTTGACAACCGGAGGTGCCCATCTCGTTTTGGGCAACGTGGTGCCGGATATTGCAGTTTTTTCCAAAGCGCTTGGAAATGGATACCCGATTGCAGCGGTGATTGGAACCACCACCGTCATGGAAGCCGCTCAAACCAGCTTCATCAGCTCAACGAATTGGACCGAAAGGGTCGGTCCGTCGGCGGCCATCGCTACCATTAATAAGCACCGTAAAGAAAATGTCGCCGAGCATCTGGTGCAACTGGGCCAAAAGGTCCAGCAGGGCTGGTCTGAAATTGCCCAAAAATACGGTATATCCATTCATGTCGGCGGCATGAAACCCATGAGTCATTTCAGCTTCGAAGGGGAGCACAATAATGCCTTGAAAGCTTATTTCATTCAGCTGATGCTGGAACAGGGATTTTTAGCCTCCAATCTGTATTATGCCATGTACGCCCATACCGACGAAAACGTCCAGGCCTATCTCAATGCCATGGATAGTGCCTTCGCCGGTCTGGCTGATGCCCTTAAAAAAGGCGACCTGCGCGAGAAACTATATGGCCAAGCTGCCCAAAACGGATTCACACGGTTGAATTAAATGCAAGACATTAAAACAACCTTAAATCATAACCAAAGCAATGAATTTAGCAGGAGACGGTTGTGATACTCGCAATTCTTCAAGCTCGCATGACATCTCATCGCCTGCCCGGCAAAGTGCTCAAGACCATCTTAGAGCGCCCAATGCTTGAGTTGCAAATAGAAAGAATCTTGCGTTGTAAAAAAATCGATCAGTTGATTATCGCCACCAGCATCAATCCGCAAGACGACCCCATTGCGGTCCTGTGTGAAAAAATAGAGCTCCCTTACTTTCGCGGTGATTTGGAAAATGTACTGGACAGGTTCTATCAAGCCGCCAGACAGCACAATCCGCAACACATCGTAAGGTTGACCGGAGACTGTCCGTTAACGGACCCGATATTAATTGACGCGCTAATAGAATTTTATTTGTCCCGGGGCAGCGCTTATGCCAGCAACTGTCAGGAGCCGACGCTGCCGGATGGATTGGATGCCGAAATTTTTTCATTTGCTGTGCTTGAACAATGCTGGAAAGAAGCTGAGCAGCCTTCTCATTTGGAGCATGTCACCCCGTTTATTCACTCCCAGCCGGAACGATTCGATATTGTCTGTTACAAGTATCATAAAAATCTATCGCATCTTCGCTGGGTCGTCGACGAACCCGAGGACCTTGAGCTCGTCAGAAAGATATACGAAAACCTATATCCCTCGAATCCGGAATTTGGAACCGAAGATATTGTTGCGCTGCTTGAGCGCAATGCGAAGCTGCTTGAGATTAACCAGCGTTTTAAACGCAATGAAGGCCTGCGACCTTCGCTTGAGGAAGACAAGCTTTTTCATCCAGCAAGAAAGTAAAAACCGCCTTACTTTCGATTTGAAGGCAGGCATCGCTGGAGTAGACAAAGGAGACTACAAAAAAATGCCCGGGCAATTTATTATTCGCGCCGATGCAGCTCCCATTATCGGTGCCGGACATCTCATGCGCTGCCTGGCGCTGGCCCAGGCTTTGAGGACTGCCGGCTATAGTGTGACGTTTCTTGCTCATTGCCAAAGTAAATCATTGCATCAGCGCCTCCTGGATGGGGGATTTCAAGTTATCCTTTTAAAGTATCATCATCCCGAGCCGCTCGATTGGCAGACGACATCGGAAGTTTTGCAGTCTTTTCAGGATGCATGGCTGGTGCTTGACGGTTACCATTTTGACTCAGCCTATCAACGCCAAATCAAAGAAGGCGGACATCGTCTGCTTGTCATTGACGATACGGCGCATTTGGATCGATACTATGCCGATATTGTGGTGAATCAAAACCTGAATGCGCAGCATCTGGATTATTCGGCAGAGCCGTTCACCCGCTTTCTGTTGGGACCTCGTTACGCACTGCTGCGGCCGGAATTTTTGAGCTGGCTTGATTTCAAACGCCGAATCCCACCGGTCGCCAAAAAGGTATTGATCACGCTGGGCGGCGGAGACGATCAAAACCAAACCCTGCAGGTGATGCGTACATTGCAAAACATGGAGATCGACGGGCTGGAAGCGACAGTTGTGGTTGGACCCGCCAATCCCCACACGACTGCCTTGAAATCAGAAGCAGATCAGTCGAAATTTCCTATTCGACTGGCTTATAATGCCGGTAATATGCCCGAGCTGATGGGCTGGGCGGATTTGGCCATATCCGCCGGCGGCAGCACTTGCTGGGAACTTGCATTTATGGGGGTGCCAACGCTTGCAATCATACTGGCCGACAATCAGCAGGCAATTGCTCAAGGCCTGGAAGAAGAAGGTGTTGCTGTTAATCTCGGAGGTTATGGACATCTTTCCAGAGAGATCATTGCCCGAAAATTAATCGAAATCGCCAACGCAGCCAATACCAGAGCGCAAATGTCCCAGCGCGGCCGTAAATTGATCGATGGCCAAGGTACTGCAAGAGTTTTAAAGGACTTGTTGCTACAATGATCAATCTGAGACAGGTATCTGAGAAAGATAGTAAATTAATCTGGCAATGGGCCAATGATCCCGAAGTACGTGCCGTCTCATTTTCTTCGGATTCCATATCTTATGAAAATCATGAGAAATGGTTCGAATTGAAGCTGAATGACCCCAATTGCCATATTTACGTGGCAGAAAATAGTCAGCATGAGGCGGTCGGTCAGGTAAGGTTTGACCTCAACGGCAATCAAGCAACTATTTCAATTAGCCTGGGACGAAAATTTTGCGGCCAGGGTTATGGCTCGATGCTTATTCAGCTGGCCTCGCAGAAAACACTCGAAGTTTCAAATGTGGGTGTTATCCATGCTTATGTTAAAAAAGAAAACCTGGTATCCCTAAAAGCGTTTCAAAAGGCCGGTTTCAAAATCTTGGAAGACACATTCGTTAAAGCACAACCCGCACATCATTTAGTTAGAAAAAAAGAAGTGTAATGATGAATAATTATATAGAAATAAATGGTCGCCGCATTGGACCCGGTTATTCGACTTATGTTGTGGCTGAAATGTCAGCCAACCATAACCAGAGCTTCGATGATGCGGTCAAAATCATTGAAGCAGCCAAACAGGGCGGCGCAGATGCAATTAAAATTCAAAC
>JAQYVS010000345.1 GCA_030145365.1 Desulfofustis sp.
CAGGCCGAGTGACAAAAGATGTATGTTGAATCACACCTGTTCGAGCTGCAAATAGAGATCACCCCGGCCCTTGTCGTTAATCCGCCCCTTTCCCCGCAACCTGAGTCTTGAACCGGGCCGACTGTTCGGGGGAATCTTCACCTTTAACATCTCCTGGCCATCAGGCCCCTGAGCGACTACCTGAATTGTTTTTCCCTGCTGTAACTCTTCAATCGTCAAAGACGTGAGATAGGTCAAATCATCTGCAGAGGTTTTGTGCTTTTGCTCTGCCGGCGGCTCATTCTTCCTGGAGCCTCCCAGCAAAGTTCCAACCACATTCCCAAGATTAGTCAGCAAGGAGTTCTTCCCGCCAAGACTGCTTCCCGCAGACCTGAGCAGTGCCGGCCCGGCGATGGATCCAAACATAAAAAGCCCGCCGATAAACAAGCCCTTGCCACCAAAAAAGCTTTTTCTCACAAAACGACTGGAGGCTCGAAACCCACTGCGTTGAAATTCTCTGAGCAGCCCCTGAAACATCTGCTGGAACCTCGGATCCTGGAACAGATCACGTAGGATATCCTCCTGGCTGTAGGTAAAACCTTCCGCGTTGCCATTATGATTCCATGGCCCCCCGCTGGCTCTTGCCGTGTCGTATTGGCGCCGTTTGACCGGGTCAGTCAAAACACCATACGCTTCAGCGATCTCTTTAAATCTGTTTTCGGCTTCGGGATCATCGGGATTGCGATCCGGATGATATTGCATGGCCAATTTACGATATCTGCTGCGGACCTCGTCTTCGTCCGTATCGCTGGTTACTCCAAGTATTTGGTAATAATCCTTCATCATCTATTCCCGTTCAATCCAAACACAACAACTCCGCTGGCTCTTTCAGCAGATAGTAAACGTACTTCATCAAAATATAAATGGTGTTAATAAAAATACCATCTGTAAAAAAACAAGGGGGGGAATAGAGAAAAGCGAAACTTGAAGCTTACATCTTGTAAGCAAATCCCGAGTCGTTTAAGTTGTGAACATTTATATCGATAATGGTATTTATTTACTGACAGTCCAGAGCTCTTTCATGACCGAAAAAACTTCCAGCAAATCTTCACCACTGATGGGGTTTATCTACCATCTGCATCCGAGAACGGTTCCGCAGTATACTCTGCGGTTCACCTTGAGTTTTGGCTTGGGCGGTATGGCGGCAACACTCTGTTTCATCCTTTTTACAACGGGAATCCTGCAACTACTGAGTTATTCGGCAGATACTGCAACGGCTTATCAGTCAATCATCGATATGTATGCGGGGTCGTCACCGGCCGGTTTTGTCAGGAATATCCATCACTGGTCTGGAAATCTGCTGGTAATCCTTGTTGTCCTGCACCTGCTTCGTGTCTTCTTAACTGGAGCCATCGACAAGAAGCGGAGGTTTAACTGGTTGATCGGTATTGGGCTTCTGCTGCTGATCCTCTTCGGGACCTTCACCGGGTACCTGCTGCCCTGGGATCAGCTTGCCTATTGGGCGGTTACCATTTTCACCAACATGATTGACTACATCCCGTTAATCGGACCCTGGTTGAGCCAACTGCTGCGGGGCGGTGGAGAAGTCGGACCGGCCACATTGTCAAACTTTTTTGCCATTCATATCGGCCTGATTCCTGCACTTCTTGTCATAGTACTGGTATATCATTTCTGGATGATCCGCAAAGCCGGAGGACTTATTCATCCTGCCGACTCGGAGCGTACGCGGATTAAAACGGTTCCCGCCCTCATCTCAAAAGAAGCTGCAGTCGGACTCGGCCTGACTGCTCTTGTTTTTCTCTTCTCTGCCCTGGTTGAAGCGCCGCTTGCGGAGATGGCCAACCCCGGGGAAAGTCCGAACCCAGCAAAAGCCGCCTGGTATTTTATGGGACTTCAGGAACTGTTGCTGCATTTTCACCCCACGTTTGCCATCTCTATTATCCCCTTTTTAATGCTGGTGCTTCTGGCCCTGATCCCGTTTCTTCCAGACACGGCGCTTTCACCGGGGGTATGGTGCGGCGGCAGGCAGGGACGGTTACGGGCAGCCATAAGTTTTGTGACCGGTCTGCTGGTAACTTTCCCCGTTGTTTTCTTTGACGAAAAACTTTTAAGGGCAGGTCAGTCCCAGGCAACAGACTCATCTCTTACCTGGTTGAACCGCGGTTTGGCACCGTTACTGGTCATCACCCTGCTCTATTGTGCAACGTATCTCTTGTTACGGAAGAAAAAGAATTATCTTCGATCCGAATGCCTCATGACGCTTCTATTACTCAGTATGGGTATAATCTGTGGACTCACACTCATCGGAATCTGGTTTCGCGGTTCCGGTATGACATTACGCTTTTATTTCTAAAGATCATGCGGACAACTCAGAAACAGATGGAAAACTACAACGGCCCGGAAAAACCCCAGCGCCGTACTCTGCTGAACCGACTCTGGGCGCTGTTAGGCCTTTTAGCCTGTATTGAGCTGAGTTGGCTGACCGGATCAATCTTAAAATCAAGAAAGACTAAAACTGATAGCGCCGATGGTGAGAACTATATCGATGCCGGCCGAATCGAATCGTTTAAACCAGGAGATGTTAAAGCCATTCCCGAGGGCTTGCTCTATGTGTCGCGCTTGGATGACGGCAGTTTTATCGCTCTTTCCCGTACCTGTACCCATTTAGGATGCGCCATACCCTGGAACGAGGAGAACCAGAAATTCGTCTGTCCATGCCACGGATCGATGTTCGACCGAACCGGCGTTGTCATCAATCCACCGGCGATACGCCCACTCGATTATTTTCCGGTCCGCATCGAAAACGGGCTGATCCGCGTCAATACCGACAAACCGATTAAACGGGAAATCTTTGAACCAACCCAGGTAACCCAGGTATAAGATGGCGTCCACGGCTCATCAAAAAAGAGACAGCGACAAATCCGCAGTCAATAGAATGGGTTATTGGGAATTGGCTGCGCTGGTTGCAGTAATCATTATTCTGCTCTCCCCTTTTCTCTATTTTAAACGCGGTTCCTATCGGGTTGCTCCAATCCCTGAAACGGCCATTCATTTTGTCGGCAGTAAAAAGTGTGCAAGCTGCCATCAGGTATATTTTGAGAAATGGCAGGATTCGCATCACGATCTTGCCATGGACAGAGCCACCGAAGAAACCGTGTTGGGTAATTTCAATAATTCCAGCTACAAAGACCCCCACAATCAGGTAACCAGCAGGTTTTTCAAAAAAGACAAGAGGTTTTTCGTTGATACCGAAGGACCCGATGGCACTATCGCAACATTTGAGATTACGCACACGTTCGGTGTTTTTCCCCTTCAACAATACCTGGTGCCGTTTTCCGGCGGCCGTCTGCAGTGTCTCAATATCGCCTGGGACTCCCGAGACAATAAATGGTATCGTCTGCCGCCCTATGAAGTTGAGGGACCTGACGACTGGCTGCACTGGACAAAGGGCGCCCAGACCTGGAATGGAATGTGTGCGGAATGTCATTCCACTAATGTAGTGAAGAATTATGATATCGAATCAGACTCCTACAACACAACCTGGTTTGAGATCGACGTCGGCTGCGAATCATGCCACGGTCCCGGCTCGAAGCATATGACCTGGGGTGAGCGGCCAGCCATGGCACGTCCGGAAATTGCCAATTACGGTCTTGAGGTGGTCACCGGCAAGGTATCGAATCGCCAGCAGATCGCCATCTGCGCTCCCTGTCATTCAAGAAGATTCCAGCTTAATGACAATCTGCACCGTTCAGGGGACATACTGGATACGATGGTCCCGTCGCTTCTGGAACCAGGACTCTACTATCCGGATGGTCAGATTTATGAGGAAGTGTATGTCTATGGTTCTTTCGTTCAGTCGAAGATGTATCATCATGATGTACGCTGCAGCGATTGTCACGACGTGCACAGCCTGCAGCTCCACAAAGAAGGCAATGATCTCTGTCTGCAGTGTCACCGGGCAGCCGAGTATGATCGATACGAGCATCATTTTCATAAACGTGAGTTTGAAGGAAAACCCAGTGACGGTCATCTCTGCGTAAAGTGTCACATGCCGGGCCGTTATTATATGGGGGTCGATTACCGGCCCGATCACAGTCTGCGAATTCCCCGGCCAGACCTCAGCCTTACCCTCGAAACGCCGAATAGTTGTTCAGCCAATGAATGTCACGCGGACAAATCACTGCAGTGGGTTAATGAAAAGTATTCCCAATGGTATGGTAAAACACGAAAACCCCACTATGGAGAAGTATTGGCGGAAGCACGAAAAGGTGTGCCTGAGGCCGCGGATAAGCTCAGAACACTGGCCCAGGATACGCTGATGCCAGTTATCGTCAGGGCAACAGCATTGTCTCTGCTTAGGGATTATCCAGGTGAAGCGAGCCTCGGTGTATATACTGCCGCACTTGAAGATCAGGACAGTTTGATCCGCTATACAGCCATCCGCAGTCTTGAGCATCTTGACAACCAGACCAAGCTTAAACTGATTGCTCCAAAGCTCTACGATCAGGTCAAAGGCATCCGGCTTGAAGCAGCCTCTGCTCTGGCTTCGGTTCCAAAAGAACAGATAAAAATAGACGACCGTCAGGCTTTTGCAGAAGGACTGGATGAATATAAGAAAGCCATGCTGTACAACAGTGATTTCGCCCCACAACGCTATAATCTCGGCAATCTCGCAGCCTCATTGGGAGATACTAGCGAGGCAGTATCCCATTATACAGAGGCGATACGGATCGATGAGCAGTTCTTCCCGGCCAAGGTCAATCTGGCTATGCTCCATAACCGCAATGGAAATAACAAAGAGGCGGAGATATTACTGCGAGAGGTGGTAGAAAGAGATCCGCAGCTCTACGAGGTTGCTTATTCCCTGGGGCTGTTATTGGCAGAAATGGAAGAATTTGAAGATGCAGCCACAATGCTCGGTAACGCAGCTGACGGAATGGCAGCCTATTCCCGCCCCCGATACAACCAGGCCCTTGCCTTATTAAAATTGGAACGTTACCAGGAGGGAGAAAAAGCTCTGCTACAGGCTCTTCAGTTGGAGCCTGAGAATCGTGAATACTTCAGTACCCTGGCAAATCTCTATCTCAGCTTCAGGATGACAGGACGAGCCTCACAGCTGGCGACGGACATTTTACAATCGGTTCCCGGTCACCCCGATGCTCTGGAACTGCTGCGAGTTCTGGAAGAGACTCAGGCTGCTCCCAAAAAGCAGTAGGCTCGTCACCTCCGTTTCAAGATTATCTTCCTGATCATGACGTGGCTGAAACCAAGCTTAGTATCTTATGGAAACCAATCGCAAGCAACCGGGAAGCGAGATAGCTCCATGCCTGGAAATTTGGGAAAAACTGGCCAAGGTTCAATGTCACCTTGATTAAGGCTGCGATGTTTCATACAATTATCTACTAGGTGGTGCACTTTGTTCTCTTCTTCTTAATCCTCTGAAAATTGGGAATACAATGGCAACAAGAAAGAAACCCGCAAAAGCCCCTTCTTTTAATCTCGACAGCCCTGAGTGGTATCTTAACCGTGAACTGACCTGGCTGGCCTTTAATCAGCGGGTTTTGCACGAGGCAACCGACGAACTGGTACCGCTGCTGGAACGGGTGTTCTTTGTTGCGGTGGTTGGCTCAAATCTTGATGAATTCTTTATGAAACGAATTGGTGGCCTTAAGCAGCAGGTTGGGGCTGGGGTAAAAAAGGCCACCATCGACGGCATGCTTCCTCAGGAACAGATCGATGCCAGCTATGCGATTGCCCAGGATATCCTTGTTGAACAGCGAAATATTGAAACACAATTGAGGGAACTTCTTGAAAAAGAAGGGATCTGTTTTCGCAGCTACGAGGAGCTGAACAATACACAGAAAAAGGAGATGGATAGCTACTTCAAGCGGGAAATTTACCCACTTCTGACCCCTCAGGGTATTGACCCGGCTCATCCTTTCCCTTTCATCTCAAACCTGTCGCTCAATCTTTTGGTTACCACCAGTGAAGCCAAGTCAGAACACCATTTTTTAAACAGAATCAAGGTTCCGCTGGGAGCAGGTGTCCCTCGTTTTATCAAGGTCGGCGATACACATCTGTATGTGACCTTTGAAGATCTGATCGCCCACAACCTCGAAGATCTGTTTCCCGGTTTGGTAATCCACGGATATGAATTCTTCCGGGTAACCCGTAATGCCATCACAGACCAGCGGGGAGAACAGGCAAACGACCTGCTGTCAATGATCGAGTCAGCCCTGCGGGATAGAAAATTTGCCGATATCGTCCGTATGCAGACTGGCCGCGGCATGATTGCCCAACATCGCGGTATGCTATCCGCGGAACTGGGCATCGACGAACAGGATGATGTGTTTGAGGCCCCGGGAATTTTAGCAAAATGCGATCTTATGGAACTCTGCAAAATCGACCGCCCGGATCTCCATTACCCTGTTCATCACCCCTGCGATCATCCTCAACTCTTAATCGATGAACCCAATTTTTTTCACATCCTGAGAAAACAAAAATCTGTCCTGCTTCAGCATCCGTATGAATCATTCGACACCTCGGTTGAACGATTTTTAAAAGAAGCCAGTACCGATCCCAAAGTACTGGTTATTAAGATGACCCTGTATCGGACCAGTTCTGATTCCCGCATCATTCAGTATCTGATCGATGCTGCCCAGAATGGAAAACAGGTCGCGGTAGTGGTCGAGCTTATGGCCAGGTTCGATGAGTTCGCCAATATCAAGTGGGCCGAGGCCCTGGAGCAAGTCGGAATTCACGTTACATACGGGGTCGTGGGATTAAAAACCCACTCGAAAGTCATTTTCGTGGTCAGACGCGATTACAACGGCCTGAGGCGCTATGCCCATATCGGCACCGGTAATTACCACGCTGGCACGGCCCGTCAGTACAGCGATCTCGGACTGCTCACCAACGACCCTATCATCTGTGAGGATCTTACCGAACTCTTTAATTACCTGACCACCGGTTATGCCCCGGTTCGCAAATACCAGAAGATTCTGCCTTCACCCCATGTTCTGAAAAAAACGCTGTTGAAAAAGATCCAAAGGGAAATTGACTTACACAGCCCTGATAGCCCCGGACTTATCCAGTTCAAAAGTAACGCTCTGGAAGACAAGGATATTACCAAAGCACTCTACCGCGCTTCGCAGGCCGGAGTGCATGTTGATCTGATTCTCCGCGACAGTTGCAGGCTGCGGCCGGGAATCGTCGGGTTGTCTGATAATATCTCGGTTATTTCAATAGTCGGCAGATTTCTTGAGCACACTCGTATTTATTATTTCAGAAACAATGGCGATGAAGAATATTTTATCGGCTCGGCAGATCTGATGAAGCGTAACCTCGAATCACGGGTTGAGGTTGTCACTCCAATCGAAGATAAAAACTGTCAGGCGCGACTTCGAGAACTCATCGATATTCAACTCAATAACAAACGAAGCAGTTGGGACATGCAGGCAGACGGCAATTATGTCCGTCGCCAGCCCAAGGAAGAAGATGACCAACGAACGGTCCAGGAAATATTGATAGACCTGGCCGAAAAACGGCTCGCGTTATCACCGATGGCCAAGAAAAAGAAGCTGAGAAAATCCACCAAAACAAGATCGAGAAAACGAAATTAGCTTCTTCTGGTTTGACAGAAGATCATATCCTGGCCTACAATGGAGGTAGTGGTTGACTGTCGAAATCGTATCGACAGCAATCATGGCTAAGGCCTGAAATTCTAAGGGCTCTCAGCATCTGGATCGATACATTTCTTCGGGAACCGTTCCGGCTCTCGCCCACCGACCACCGCAAGGAGAAAATCATGGCAAAAAGTGTTTACAAAATCATCGAACTCGTCGGAACCAGCAGCAAATCATGGGAAGATGCTGCAAAAGTAGCCGTTGGGACCGCTTCTAAATCGTTAAAAGACCTGCGAATTGC
>JAQYVS010000379.1 GCA_030145365.1 Desulfofustis sp.
GATTGTTTCATGCTGCGTAAAAAAGAAAACAGGCAGACACTGACAGAGTATATTCTCGATTTTTTTCAACGAGATTACACCGTTCGAATCATCAGTCCGGATAATTCCAACGGTGCGGCTGCCCAAGATGCCAATGGACCCAAAAAAAGACGTCAGCAGCTTGCCAGCCACCATCTGGTCAGGATGACTGAAGAGATTTTCAACGGCCGGGTCGGAGATATCCGCATCTCCGAACCAAATAAGTAATCTGAAAATCACCTTATAAATACCAAGTAGAGATACAAAGACATGGATTTAAATGCGATCATGCAGCAAGCTCGTGAAATGCAGGAGAAGATGAACAAGGTTCAGGAGGAGCTCGCCTCCAAAACCATAACCGGTACTGCAGGCGGTGGTATGGTGAGTGTCCGGGTAACCGGCAAAGGGGAAGTTATAGATATCGTGATCGAAGAAGAGATGATCAACCCATCTGAGAAAGAAATGCTTCAGGATCTGATCGCAGCAGCTGTCAACGACGGCTTACGGAAGGCACGAGACCTCGCGAAGTCAGAGATGAAGGGGCTCACCGGTGGAGTTCAAATCCCCGGTCTCACAAACATGTTTTAAATCTGCAATGGCTGAAATACATGTAATTCCTCCCGCTCTTGAGCGACTGGTGAGAAGTTTTTCGTCACTACCGGGCATAGGTGCCAAAACGGCCACACGGCTGGCACTTACCATTTTAAGAAAACCGGCTGGTGATGCCCGTGAGATGGCTGCTGCTTTAGCAGAACTGCATTCTTCCATCAGGCTCTGCTCACGCTGTATGGCCTTTTCCGAAACCGACCCCTGTACCGTCTGCGGCGATCCGCGGCGTGACGGATCGATCATCTGTGTGGTTGAACAACCAGCCGATCTTATGGCAATTGAAAAAACCGACCACTACCGCGGACATTATCACATCCTGCACGGTGTTCTTTCACCGGTGGACGGAATCGGTCCCGAGGAAATCAAGGTAAAGGAGTTGGTAGCCCGACTTAACTCAGGGGATATCCAGGAGGTTTTGATAGCCACCAGTTCCACAGTTCCCGGAGAAGCCACTGCTTCTTTTCTCATCGATACCCTGAACCGCTTCAACATCAAGCTATCGAGGCTCGCCTGCGGTATCCCGATGGGAATGGACATTAAATATGCTGATCAGCACACTTTAGCCCGGGCAATTGAAAGTCGATCGGAGGCTTTATAGCACCTTGGGGCTGGTTATTATCTTGGTAAATCAGTGCAATAAATCTTGACACATATCGCGAATACTGGTAATTGAAACAGGTTGTGTACTTGATGCATTTAGGTTTCGTAACTATACTTGAATGCAGCCCTTTTACAGCAGAGTTTCAAGTTAATTGTCCGACTACTTATTTACTTTGGTTGCAGGTAGTTACAGGCGCGTAGCTCAGTGGGAGAGCGCTACCTTGACGTGGTAGATGTCGTGGGTTCAATCCCCTCCGCGCCTACCAGATAAAAAGGCTAAAGGAAGAACGGCGTTGATGACCGTTTGCTCTTTAGCCTTTGTTTTTCTATATCGCAGGATAACATTTGCGTAACAATGATATGACTGAAATTGCAGTAAAATTAGATAATGGTGAAGAGGTTTCGCTGCCGGCAGCCACGACTGTTGGAAAAGCGCTGGAGTCTATTTTATCCGGCAAGCAACGGAAGCAAACCCTTGCCGTCTACGCCAACGATAAGGCTGTGGATCTTGATACAGAACTTACCGATGACACCGTTATTGTCCCGATCAAGAAAGACAGTACTGAGGGCCTGGAAATTCTTCGTCATTCAACTTCCCATATCATGGCCCAAGCGGTCCGTGACCTGTATGGAAGCGATGTAAAAATCGCCATCGGACCGGCAATTGAAAATGGCTTTTACTATGATTTTTTAAGAGACGAACCGTTCAGTCCTGAAGATTTCGAACGGATCGAAAAGCGTATGGCCGAAATTGCCAATGAAGCGCTGCCCTTCTCGCATGAAAATATCTCCAGGCAATCAGCTATTGCCATGTTTGCAGACCAGGGAGAGAAATACAAGGTCGAACTGCTGGAAGAAATTGAAGACGAGACCGTAAGCATTTACCGGCAAGGTGATTTCATCGACCTCTGCCGCGGACCGCATATTCCCAACACCTCATTAGTTCGGGATTTCAAACTACTCCGTGTGGCAGGTGCCTACTGGCGTGGAGATGAACATAACGATGTCCTACAGAGGATTTACGGTACCGCATTTTTTGATAAAAAAGCGCTGAAAAAACATCTTAACAACCTGGAAGAAGCCAAGAAGCGCGATCATCGCAGACTTGGCAAGGATCTGCAGCTTTTTACGATTAACGACCAGATCGGACCCGGCCTGATCCTCTGGCAGCCCAAAGGCGCCCAGCTCAGACGGCTGATTGAGGATTACTGGAAAGACGAGCATTACAGACATGGGTATGAGTTGCTTTATACCCCGCACATCGCCCGTCAGGATCTCTGGCAGACCTCGGGACATCTCGATTTCTATTCCGAGAACATGTACGCCTCGATGGAAATCGATGACGTGAAGTATCAGCTCAAACCGATGAACTGCCCGTTTCATATTGGAGTCTACAAGAGCAATAAACGAAGCTATCGCGAATTTCCGATCCGTTGGGGTGAACTTGGAACTGTCTATCGATATGAGCGTGCTGGAGCCCTCCATGGATTGCTAAGAGTGCGAGGATTTACCCAGGACGATGCCCATATCTTCTGCCGCGAGGATCAACTCGAGGAAGAAATTTTCAATATCCTCGATCTGAATCTGCTTATTCTCAAGACCTTCGGATTTGATGACTACGATATCTACCTGTCCACCAGGCCTGAGAAATCGGTCGGCTCAGATGATATCTGGGAAAAATCCACCGCCGCACTCAAACAGGCTCTGGAGAAAAAAGGTCTCGACTTTGAACTGGATCCCGGTGAAGGCGTATTCTACGGGCCGAAAATCGATATCAAGATCAAAGATCAGCTCGGCCGCTCCTGGCAGTGTTCAACGATTCAGGTAGACTTTAACCTGCCGGATCGCTTTGACATGAACTATACCGGCTCCGACAACCGGGATCACCGTCCTATTATGATTCACCGTGCCCTTATGGGTTCGCTGGAGCGTTTCGTCGGTGTGTTGATTGAGCACTATGCCGGAGTTTTTCCGATCTGGTTTGCTCCGGTCCAGGCTCGCATCCTAAACATTACCGACGATCAGGCTGACTATAGTGAACAGGTCTATTCGCAACTGAGAAAAGCCGGCGTCCGAGTAGAAAAAGATTTGCGCAATGAAAAATTGAATTATAAAATTCGTGAAGCACAAATGGAAAAAATTCCTTATATGCTGATTGTTGGCGATAAGGAAAAAGCAGATGGAACCGTCACCGTGCGTCTGCGGGATGGGAAAAATTTGCAGCCAATGAGTATCGAGGACTTTGCAGCCAAAATTATTAATGAGACTGCGCAAGGTCGCGGTATTTAGAGGCTTGGAGCGTCGATCATCTTGCCCGGGAATAAGGCGAAGCATGGTCGGTAAGGATGTTCGTAGAATAGAGGAGGTTCGACATTAAAAGACGAGGAAAACCAGCCCCGGGACGAAGGGAGGAAAAAGCAGTCATCAACGACGCGATCCGACATGACAACATCAGGCTCATCGGAGCGGATGGATCGCAACTAGGTGTTATGAGTGCTCGTGAAGCTCGGGAACGGGCCTACGATGAAGGCTTGGACCTTGTTGAGGTATCAGCAACCGCCAAACCTCCGGTTTGTCGGATTATGAACTACGACAAGTTCCGCTACGAAGAGAAGAAAAAACTGCAGGAAGCCAAGAAAAAGCAAACCACGATCGAGACCAAAGAGGTCAAATTCCGCCCCAAGACTGAAGAACACGATCTGAATTTCAAGATAAAACATATTAGGAAATTTCTTGGCCAGAAAAACAAAGTGAAGATAACCATGCGCTTCAGAGGTCGGGAGATTGTCTATTCCCAGACAATCGGCCTGGAAGCCATGAACAAAATAGCCGAGACACTCGAAGAAGATGCGGTTATTCTGCAACCACCGATGATGGAAGGCCGCCAAATGGTCATGTTCGACGGTCCGAAAATACAAAAATAACAGGTTTCCCACCGCAGGAAGATCCATAAGGCCGCCCCAACCTACGGCCCCAAGGTTCGCCTCGGTTTTATTTTTTTTGTAAAGGAGTAGGTATTATGCCGAAAATGAAGACAAACAGAGGTGCTGCCAAGCGTTTTAAATTGACCGGTACCGGTAAAATCAAACGCAATAAAGCTTATAGCAGTCACATTCTGACCAAGAAATCAACCAAAAGAAAACGTAATCTCAGACAATCCGGTCTGGTTGACAGCTCCAATGCCAAGGCTATCAAGAAAATTTTGCCTTACATGTAGGAAACTGTCACCGATCGGCTCATTTGTCTGAATGCTCTCTTGAGCAGGATTTAAAAGGAGTAGATAATGCCCAGAGTAACAAGAGGCTTTAAGGCCCGCAGAAGAAGAAACCGCGTCCTGAAACTGGCCAAGGGGTACCGTGGCGGACGTCACAAGCTCTATCGTACCGCGACAGAAGCGGTCGATCGTGCGCTCGTATATGCCTATAGGGATCGCCGCACCAAGAAAAGAGATTTCAGACGCCTTTGGATTACCCGTATCAATGCCGGTGCCAGGATGAACGACATCAGTTACAGTCGGTTTATAGGTGGCTTGAAAAAGGCCGGTGTCGAACTGGATCGTAAGGTTCTTGCCAATATGGCAATCCTCGATCCCAATGCTTTTTCAGAAGTGGTCAAAATCGCAGCCGAAGCTAACGCTTAGCACTGACCCCCTCTTTTAAGCTAGTCTATGCCGGTTGCGATTTCTAATAATCGTAACCGGCATATTGTTTTATTGACCTCCACCTTTCATGACAGCATGGAACAAGATCTAGAAAGATTAAGAACTGAGGCCACATCTGCCCTCGAACAGGTTAGCGACGACACCCAGCTTGAAGATTTCAGAATCAAGTATCTGGGTAGAAACGGCCAACTCAGCGCACTGATGAAACAGCTTGGTTCGGCCTCCAAAGAAGATCGGCCCAGACTGGGTAAACTGGCCAATACAACCAGAGGGGCACTCGAAGATCTGTTTAAAGGCAAAGCGACAGTTCTTGCAGCGCATACGGAATCCTCAGATACACCTGATCTCAGCCTGCCGGGGAGACGGACTCCCGTCGGCAAACTGCATCCAGTTACCCAGATTATGGAGGAGATCTGTTCGATTTTTGCGAGCATGGGTTTTTCAATTGCGGAAGGACCCGACATAGAGCTTGATCATTATAACTTCGAAGCACTCAATATTCCCGAGCACCACCCGGCTCGCGACATGCATGATACTTTTTATATCGGGGATTCGGTACTTCTCAGAACCCATACTTCTCCGATGCAGGCCAGAATTATGGAGAAGCAGCAACCGCCGCTTCGGGTAATCGCACCGGGTAAAGTGTATCGCTGCGATTCAGATATAACCCACACCCCAATGTTTCAACAGGTAGAGGGATTTCTGGTTGATAAAAACGTATCGTTTTCTGATCTTAAAGGTGTGCTCACCGTTTTTCTCCGAAAGGTATTCGAAAAAGAATTAGATCTTCGTTTCAGACCAAGTTTCTTCCCATTCACCGAACCAAGCGCTGAAGTGGATATTGCTTGCGTAATCTGCGGCGGCGAAGGCTGCCGGGTCTGTAAGAAAACCGGCTGGATAGAAATCCTCGGATCGGGCATGATAGACCCCGAAGTCTTTAAAATGGTGGGCTACGACCCTGAAATTTACAGCGGTTTTGCCTTCGGTCTCGGAGTCGAACGTATCGCGATGTTGAAGTATGGCATTGACGATATCAGGCTTTTCTACGAAAACGATCTGCGTTTTCTTTCCCAGTTCTAATCCACACCAGAGTATACCATTATGAAGTTTACATTAAACTGGTTACAGAATTACGTCGAGCTTGACGGGATTTCTCCGGAGAAACTGGCCGATGAGTTAACCATGGTCGGCCTTGAGGTTGATGCCGTTACCCCGCTCTTTCAAGAATTAAGCGGTCTGAAAACGGGTAAGGTCCTTTCTGTCGATTCCCATCCCAATGCGGATAAACTGAGCTTGTGTCAGGTTTCGGTTGGCAGTGATACACTGCAGATCATCTGTGGAGCCCCGAATGTTCGTCAAGGAATGGATGTCGTGGTTGCCCTTCCCGGAACCACCCTGCCCGGTAATTTCAAAATAAAGAAATCAAAAGTTCGCGGAATTGAATCACAGGGAATGCTCTGCTCCGAAAGGGAGCTGGGCCTGAGCGATGATCATCAGGGAATTTTGGAATTAGAAGATGATACTCCGGCCGGTGACTCCTTTATCGACACCAGCGGCCTGCGTGACACGATGATAGAGGTGGACCTGACGCCAAATAGACCGGACTGTGCCTCGGTTATCGGCATTGCCCGGGAAGCAGCCGGGATCTACCGCAAAGACCTGAAAGTTCCGTTTAAAAGCACACAGCTGGCAGCTAACAGCAAATCGTTTTCCGTTGAAGTCGAAAATCCAGAATTATGTCCTCGTTACGCTGCCCGCCTGATTACAGGCGTCACTATTAAAACGAGTCCCTGGTGGTTGAGAAAACGACTTCTCTCTGTCGGTTTACGTCCCATAAATAACGTGGTCGATATCACTAACCTGGTTATGCTCGAGTACGGTCAACCGCTGCATGCTTTTGATTTCAAAATGCTGACCGACAGGAAGATAGTTGTCAGAACCCCGCGTGACAGCGAGAAAACTTTCACCACATTAGACAACGTCGAGCGAAAACTTGATCGTGACATGTTGATTATATGCGACGGTAAAGAACCGGTAGCCGTCGGTGGAGTCATGGGTGGACTTTTTAGTGAAGTAAC
>JAQYVS010000016.1 GCA_030145365.1 Desulfofustis sp.
AATTATGCCGAACGGTTGAGCAAAGAGGGCCAGCCCCAAAAAGGCGCCTCCCAGCGAGAGAATCACCGAGGTCATGATGATGAACGGCTGGCTGACGGAATTGAACATAGATACCAAAATCAGAAAAATCAGCAGAAGAGCAACCAGAAAGGCCTTGGTTAAGAAATCCTCTGATTCCTTCTGAAACTCAAATTCCCCGGTGAATTTGGCGGTGTAACCCGGGGGCAGTGGAAATTGCGCAAGATATTTTTCGGCCTCGGCCCGGGCTACCGGTCCGGGGATCTTGGTCTCATCGACATTTGCTTTGACGGTCACCACCCGCTCGTTGTTGATTCGGTTAATGTTACCGATCGATCCGGCAAAGGTAACATCGGCTATGGTTGATAGCGGTACCATTTCGCCTGAGGGCGTTGGCAGCATCAGTTCATGCAGCACGTTGACCACTTTGCGATCGGCTTCTTTGAGTTGCACGGTAATGTCGTAATCGTCGTTTCCTTCGCGAAAAGAGGAGACTTCCAGCCCGTTATAGGCACTTTTCAGGGCGAAACCAATCATAGAGGTGGTCATACCGAACAGAGCAGCTTTCTGGCGGTCGATGACAACCTGTACCGACGGTATCCCCTCGACAAAATCATCTCGTACATCCTCCACGTGGGGAATGGTTACCAGGACATCTCTGATTTTTTTAGCGATTTCACCTAATACCGTAAAATTATCTCCGGCAATTTCTATGTTGATAGTTGCGCCGGTAGGCGGGCCTCCAGCTTCTTTGGCAATAGTGATCTTGCCGCCTGGAATATCTTTGACACGATCCCGGATTTCTTCGACATCGATCTGGGAAGAACGATTGCGATCCTGCATTTCGATGAAGCGCACACCGATATGGTTCGGCGTATTGGCAGAGAAGGAGGAACCGCCCCCGGAAACCACGGTACTTCTGGTGTAGATGCTTTCAACGTTTTTCAGATCGCTGGGTCCAATACTAGTTATGCCATCGCCCATTTCATGCGTTTGGGGTGATAAGGCGGTGAGCGGGGTAATGTCTGGGTCAACCGGGCTGCCGTCGGTATTGGTCTCAACATCGCTTAATGAAAACTCGACGCGCTTGGTGATCTGGTCTATGTAGTCAATGTCTGCGCCTTCAGGTACGTCGATATTTACATATATTCCGGATGGGTCAATATCGGGAAAAAACTCCACGGGTTTTTTCAAGCCAACCACCACGAGCCAGCCTTGGAGCATTAAAATCAATACGCAGAAGGCGATCGCGATGATGGTTACTGGAGTTCGCAGTGCCTTCGATAAGGTTTTGGTGTAGGCGGTTAATAAAAGCCCTTTGATTTCAACAGGTTTTTCAATGGCTGCGGAAATATCGTCAGGGCTTGGAGCGTCTGTTTGTGGCTTTGGGTTTTTTACCTTCATGAAAAGCGAAACCATGGCGGGATTGATGACCATGGCAACGAAAAGGCTGGACGACAGGGTGATAATCAAAGTCAGTGGCAGATAACTCATGAATTCGCCCATGATGCCCGGCCAGAAAAGCATGGGGGAGAAAGCGGCAAGCGTAGTCAGGGTGGACCCCATCACCGGATAGGCAACCTCAGCCGTCGCCTTCATGGCCGCATCAACCCGGGACGCTCCCTGCTCCATAAAGCGATAGGAGTTTTCTACGATAACAATGGCATTATCAACGAGCATGCCCAGGGCAAGGGTAAGGCTGAACAAGACAACCATGTTCAGGGTAATGCCCAGAACGTAAAGTACGCTAAAAGACAGCAGCATCGAAAATGGAATAGCCAGACTGACCAGCAGGGCATTGCGAATGCCCATGACCAGAAATATGACGATCATCACCAGCACCAGACCGGTGAGAATGTTGTTCTCCAGGTCTGCCACCATATTTTGGATTTCCTTCGATTTATCCATAACTTTGGTAATCTCGGTACCCTGGGGCCAGCTGATTCGCGATTGTTCAATGATCTGATCGACTGCGTTGCTGATTTCGATAATATTTTCACCGGTGCGCTTCTTCACCGCGATGTTTATCGCATCTCTGCCATTTAAACGGGAGCGTGAGGTTTCCTCTTTAAATCCGTCAATAACGTTGGCTACATCTTTTAAGTAAACGGGTTCACCATCGTGAATAGTGAGGACCAGGCCGTAAATTTCTTCAGGTGATTTGAATTCTCCGGGCACCCGAAGCTGAAAGCGTCCATTGCCCAGGCGAATGGCTCCGCCTGAAGTATTCTGGTTTTCGCTGTAGACAACCGATTGAAAATCGTTGATCGACAAGCCGTAATGGGCAAGTTTCTCGGAATCAACTTCGACCCTGATTTCCCTCTCAAGCCCGCCGGTGACGTCAACTTCAAGTACGCCGCTGATTGCCTCGATGTCATCTTCCAGATCATCGGCGATTTTTTTCAGACAGGGCAAACCGCAGGTGCCGGAGAGAGAGAAAACAACAATCGGCATCTCTGAGAAATTGACTTCGAAAACAGTGGGATCGTCTTCAAGGTCACTGGGCAGTTCGCCAATGGCTTCATCGACTTTGTCCTTGACGTCCTGCAGCGCCTTGTCGATATCGATCCCAGTGACAAATTCAATATTGATGGAAGAAAGTCCCTCGGCACTGACCGATTGTATTTTTTTGAGCCCGTCGAGGCCTTTGAGCTTTTTCTCGATCTCAATGGTAACCCCTGTTTCCATATCGGTAGGTGACACCCCCCGGTAGCTGGTCGATACAAAAACATTGGGGATGGTGATATCGGGATCACTTTCACGGGGCAGAGCCTTATAGGAATATACACCGACAATGATCAGGAGCAGGGCGAGTACAACAACGGTCGTACTTTTCCTGACGGCAGTATCTGATATAATCATAGCGTGTATTCTCCCGGGTCGGTGATAACTTTAACTACTTTCACCTTGCGACCGTCTTCAACGTCGCGATGCCCTTCAACCACCACGTGCTCTCCGGGGTTTAACCCGTCTGTGATCTCGATCATCCATCCTTCCATGATGCCGGTAATAACATCGCGTTTTTCCACAACACCATCATTTTCTACAAAGATGTATTGCTCATTATTACGGGAAATGATGGAGTAAAAGGGGATTGAAAGCGCTTCCTTACTGCTTTGCTTAACGATATCAGCTCTCACGAACATTCCTGGCAGAATGGTGTGATCCGGATTGTCCAGCTCAAGCTCGAGACGGTAGAGCCGGGCAAGTGTTTCTGGTGATGATGATATAAAATGAATCTTGCCGCTTTGAACGTATTCACCGAGGGCTTTTATTTCCACGTTCACCTTGTTCAGCTTACGCACTGCAGTTACATCAGACTCGGGGATACCGATGACCGCTTTGACCCGGTCGAGCTGCAGTATCTCACCGATCGGGTCGCCGACTCCGAGAAACATGCCTGTTTTTGCATTCAGCCGTCGAACAACACCATCAATCGGAGCTTTGACCAGACAGCGCTCATAGCGCAATTGA
>JAQYVS010000095.1 GCA_030145365.1 Desulfofustis sp.
TCTGGCTAGCCGGTGAGGGCCCATAACCGATCATTTTCCACGATTCCGTCCTCGTCAACAAGCACATCAAGAAGATCTAAATCAACCAGGTCATGAGAGTAGGTCGTTAGTTGATACGTTGTTCGAGAGGAGGAGACATTCCGGTCGGTTCGATAAATTCGTTGTGAATCGGCAAGACCGTGGGAAAAATGGTAGGAGTTGGCAAACAGATAGCTCTTGATATTGTTGAAGCGACACAGGCTCAGGGTTGTGCTGGTACCGACGGGTGCCACAACTTTCAGGTCCCTGGTAATACTTACACCCCCCAAAAGAAGCTTGTTGGCTCCCTCCACGTAGTGACAGAGATTAAATGCTGGAATTACCGTGTGTGGGATCTCAGCCTGCTTCAGGGAAAAAGCCACCTGGGGCGTGCGTACTGGATCGAGCTGCAGAACAATGACTGAAAAATCTTTGAGCAGGACCTGTTTGGCCTGGATCAGGACATTGGTTACCATCGAACTGGCTGAGTGGACAATGATTCCATCGCCTTCCTCAATGAATTGAATGCCATGTCGGACTACCCGTTCGGCGCGTGACCGGTAGAGTTTTACCTTTTTGTCTAAAATCTTCATGGCTTCAGCCTTAATCGTATCAACATCGGTGTCCCAGAAAGTAAGCATCTCCACTTCAAATTGCTCGAGCATGTGGCTCAGCGGGGTGATGCGCGGTTGGGTCGCTTTGATAGCGGCAGCCAGCTCTTGGTAGCGCTCAAAGATTTCCTCTTGTTCACATTCAAGCTGCATAAATGCAGTTATTAATGACTTGAGAGCCATCACCGTAGTGCGGGCCGCTCCGAGAACGTTGCCGTGGTATAAGAAAAGATTGTCCAGGTTTTCTTTTTCTGATTGATTCATAGACTCAGCCAAAGGTAAAGAGCTAGATAGCCGGAGGCGATACAGAGCGTGACGAGAGTAATGAGTGCACTGGTTTTCATAAAATCAAGGAAACTGATTTTAACACCCGATTGTTTTGCCATTCCAATTGAAACAATGTTGGCCGAAGCGCCAATTATCGTAAGGTTGCCGCCAAAGCACGCACCGAGCGCCAGTGACCACCACAATATATTGTGAGGTATCGACGTTGTCTCCATAATCAGCTGTACAATTGGAATCATCGTGATGGTGAACGGGATATTATCGAGAAAGCCGGAGACTATTCCGGACACCCACAATACGGTAAGAACAATTACGTATGGATTGTCGCCGATCCTGAGAAATACATTGTGGGCAATCCACTCTATAACACCTTTTTCTTCCAGAATTCCCACGAGGATGAACAAGCCCGCAAAAAAAAGCAAGGTACTCCATTCAATTTCCTCCAGCATTTCTTCAACGTCAACTTTGGAAATGCTGAACAGCACCATAGCCACCAACATAGCTACAATGCCGGGTGAGAGTTTCGTGATGGTCTGGGTGACGAACAAGAGAATCGCAAGTCCCAGGCAGGAGAGACCTTTTGCCAGTAAAGCAGGGTCGATCGGAGTATTGAGAAATTCAAGCCGTATTTTTTCCAGAAGCAGTTGAATGGAGAACAACTTCGAAAGACTCGTATTGACCGGGCGGAATACCTCTCTATTGGCTGCCCAGATCATCAGCAGCGCTGCTACCAGGGACACGAGAACCGGTATAATCAGATTAACGGCAAATTGATTGAAGGTAAGACCAACCTTGGATCCTATGATAATGTTTGGCGGATCGCCAATCAGGGTTGCGGTACCGCCGATATTGGAAATGACCGCCTGACTGATTACGAAAAGACGGGGGTTAAGTCCCATTCCAGCAGTAAGCTCAACAATTATCGGAATAATGATGAGGACTGTGGTGACATTATCCAGGAAGGCAGACATCGTTGCAGTCACCACCGAAAAAAGAATAAGAATCTTTAAAGGACTGCCCTGGGTAAGCTCAGCAATCTTAACACTCAGTAACGTGAAAACACCTGATTTTCTGAGAATGACAACAATACTCATCATTCCCAGAAGAAGCATAATTGTCTCAATATCGATAAGCGATACCGCATCATGGTCTTCTATGACGTGGAGTGCAAGAAGGATCATAACTCCCAACATTGCAGCCACGGCCTTATTGACCAACTCGAATGTAATGGCAAGGTAAACAATACCGAAAACTACAATGGGGAGGACTGCGCCTTCCATATTTAATTCTCCAATTAGGCGGATCAGGTGGTTATACTATTGTATCAATAAATTGCAGCGATGGACCGAATTAAAAGAACTTCATAGCAAAAATCTGTTGCGCAGAAATATCCTGTAAATCTCTGCCGGAATGAATGGAGCCAAGCTACCCATTCAAAAAAAAAATTGCAAGGCTGCCTTGCACAACCCAGCTGATTGCAATTACCGAGCGATGGTATAGGAGTAACTGGGCCTTATCTACCCAGATTACTTTGAAGGCTTTTCAAAACAGTGAGTTCTGGTGGTTTGAGAATGGTCCACATGCACTGTGAACCATTCGTCGTCAGCTGATTTCTGCTGGATTGCAGAGATCTTTTTCTGTTTCAGCAACCCTTCCGCACGAAGTACATGAATATTTCATTGCAGAAAGTTTGCCTTTACAGACATGAGTAGTTGAAACGTTGTGCTCTCCGCAATAATCGCAATGAAGGATACTTTCTGTCGGATTACACAGATGGCCTGGATCTTCGGCTGTTGCGCCGCAATTCTGACATGAATGAGCCATTGGAGACCTCCCTGAAATACACTATTCTCAACGACTACCTCCTGAGGGAGGCTCCTGCCCGCGAGATGACTTTAAAACGGTTGGGAATAGGAAAATGAGTGATAAAATGTCAGGCAGGATTTAACAAGAAAATAAACGCGCATGGCTGTCCTGTCAAATGCCTTACGTTTTGAAACCCAATCATGGGTTTCTGGAGAGACAAAATTAAATCAACTTCGGTGAGTTAGAAAAGAGTGAGTAATAAGAAGGCAGAATCCCGTAGAAGATGACCTCCCACCGGTCACCCTCGCCGGGACTCTGCATGGGGAAAAACTTACTGTCTATGTAGGAACAAGGACGAATTTCCCCAAACTACCTGCTTGTATGGTTTTCTGACATCTAATGAGAAAATACTCGCATTGCTCTGTTGCCATTATGATTGATGTTCGTTCGCGTTGTCTTCACCATCTCGACGATTTTTGTCTTCAACCCGATGAAAAGAGAGGCAAAACTTTTGAAAATCGCCTCTGATCTCATCTGCTCGCACTATGTACATGGTTTTGGATATTGGAGTTATTTAAGGTCTTTCCAATAACCGCTGAGAATTTTATAATGTCCCTGTAAAAGGAGGGATGCACGGTCCTGGCTTTGCATCTTAAAGGCTTCAACAATTGGTGGGTGCAACGAGTATATTTCGTCAAGAGGAACAGAAGTCTCAACCAGTGTGGCAATTACCTGGAGTTGCATTTTCAGCGATTCCCAAATGGACAACAATGTATCATTGTGACAATAGGCCACGATTGCCCGGTGAAACTGGTTATCTGCCTCGGTAAAGATACGAATGTTTCTTTTTTGTGTTGCCAGCAACATCTGCTCCAGATGAATATCTAGTTCGTTTGCAAGCTCGTCCAGCTTATCGTTCACCTGGGTGGTGGCGTGAACTTCAAGAGCTTCCCGTACCTGATATGCTTCTTCTATTTCTTTTCTGTTGAATGTTTTGACCATTGCCCCGACATGCGGAATATGTTCCACATAGCCAAGCGTTTCAAGACAGCGGATAGCTTCCCGCACCGGTGCCTGGCTGGTTCCAAGCTCTTTAGCTACCTGGAGTTCCTTTATCCGATCGCCTGGTACCAGATCCCCATCAATCATTCTATCGATGAGAATGGATTTAACCTGGTCTTTCAAGCTTTGTCTTACAACAGTCTTTTTAGCCATTGGGTTACCTTTCGATTATCGATAATATATGAATTGACTTGGTTTTTGTCAAGAATTTTCAGATTGGATCTATGCCATTTCGGAATTCAATATACAGTTGCACAGTTGCAGACATTATGGGCCGGCAAAATAGATGACAAACAGCAGGATGACAGCAACCACTATTACGATGCCTAATCTGATAACCCGCATGCGGTTATCATCATGATCCTCCAACCAGATGAAAAGTCCATATATCATGTGGGCTATGAGTAAAATTACCGCTACGTATTTGATCATCGTCTTACCTTTGTCTGGGTAGGATGTTCGGTTCTGGGATTCGTTACTTTACCAGATTTACAGCTGATGCCTTCAGCTGGCTTTCTGGACTGTAAAAATCGCAAGCAACTGTTGCGTTAAAAATTCTTAATCCGGTTCTGATAAATGGGCAACGAAATTTTGAGTGCTGAAGGTGGATTCATTTTTTCTCGAACCGGCTTGACAAGGAAAAATGGGCTACTTATTGTGGGCACAGGTTTTTGGAGCCATATGCAGATTCTGCAATGGGTTGAGATGTGTACTGATTACCAGGATGCATACAGGATAAGACTTTTGGGTGGTGTTGGTGAGCGAAGAAAAAATAAAAGAAGAACTCCAGGACAATCAGGAGCTTGAAACTCCGGAAGAAGTTGATTCCGAAGAAACTGAAGAGCTGGAATTGGAGAAAAGCCCTGAGGAGCAATTGGCAGCAGCACAGGCCGAGTCTAATGAGTTGCGTGATAAGGTTTTACGCGTAGCTGCGGAATTTGAAAATTATAAAAAAAGAATGGAGCGCGAACGCATGGCCATGCTCAAGTATTCCGGAGAGAGTATTTTCCGGGAACTGTTACCGGTGGTGGATAATCTTGAGCGTGCAGTCGAACAGGGTGTTGTGGACGGCGTCGAAGCAGAAAAAAATCTTGAAGCCCTGCTGGAAGGCGTCGCCTTAACACTGAAAAGCCTGCGAAATACCCTGGAAAAATTTGAAGTAAAAGTAATTGAGAGTATTGGTGAGCCTTTTGATCCTGCTATGCAGGAAGCCCTGACCATGGAAGCGAGTGGTACGGTTCCGGCGAACCATGTATCGGGTGAATTTGAAAAAGGGTACCATTATAAAGACCGCTTGTTACGGGCGGCGCGAGTCATCGTATCTTCGGGTAAAAACGACGGCTAAATCCGGCTTTTCAAAGTTGTGCTGAGCGCTTGACAAATACTGAGAAATGAGAACTTTAATAGGTGTTGCAGTCATGCGGCAACCTTTAAATTCTGGGAGGAATCCGGAGCGAATTTAACGATCCGGTTTACTAGATATAAGGAGAAATACTATGGGTAAAATTATCGGAATTGATCTTGGAACCACCAACTCGTGTGTGGCGGTGATGGAGGGCGGTGAACCAAAAGTAATCGCCAATCAGGAAGGAAACAGAACGACACCGTCGGTGGTGGCCTTTGCCGATAATTCTGAGCGGCTTGTCGGACAGATCGCTAAGCGTCAGGCTGTAACCAATCCAACCCGTACACTGCATGCGGTAAAACGGTTGATCGGTCGGAAATTTCAGGATGCTGAAGTGCAAAAGTCGATCGATATCAGTCCTTTTGATATTGTGGAAGGCACCAACGGCAGCGTGTCGATTAAGGTCGAAGACAATGTCTATCGTCCTGCCGAGATCTCAGCAATGGTCCTGGCCAACATGAAACAGACGGCCGAGGAGTATCTGGGCGAAGAGGTAACCGATGCGGTTATCACTGTTCCTGCCTACTTCAACGATTCACAGCGTCAGGCAACTAAGGATGCAGGCAAAATTGCCGGACTTAATGTTCAGCGTATCATTAATGAGCCGACTGCCGCTTCACTTGCCTACGGTCTTGATAAGAAGAACGAGGAAAAAATTGCAGTCTTCGATCTGGGCGGTGGTACCTTTGATGTGTCCATCCTGGAGATCGGCGACGGAGTTTTCGAGGTCAAATCGACCAACGGAGACACCTTCTTGGGCGGTGAAGACTTTGATCTGCGTGTGGTGACCTGGCTTGCAGACGAATTCAAGCGCGACCAGGGTGTTGATCTGCGTGGTGACAAAATGGCACTGCAACGCCTCAAAGAGGAAGCAGAAAAGGCCAAAATGGCCCTTTCCAGCACCGTCGAGACAGATATCAATCTGCCGTTTATCACTGCCGACGCTTCTGGTCCCAAGCATCTGAACACCAAACTCAGCCGGGCAAAATTTGAAAGTCTGGTTGAAGACCTGGTAGACAGAACCATCGAGCCGTGCCGTACTGCTTTGAAAGATGCCGGGCTCAATGCATCCGATATCGACGAAGTAATTCTGGTGGGCGGCATGACAAGAATGCCCAAGGTCCAGGAGAAAGTAGAAGAGATTTTCGGCAAGGCTCCAAACAAAGGAGTTAATCCCGATGAAGTTGTGGCCATCGGTGCCGCGATTCAGGGCGGTGTCCTTCAGGGTGACGTGAAAGACGTACTGCTGCTTGATGTCACACCGCTGTCTCTCGGAATCGAAACTCTGGGAAGTGTGACCACAAAGCTGATCGAGAAAAATACAACGGTTCCAACGAAAAAGAGCCAGGTATTTTCAACCGCGGCCGACAACCAGCCGGCGGTTTCGATTCATGTCCTTCAGGGTGAACGGGAAATGGCCCCGGATAATAAAACCATTGGTCGTTTTGAATTAACTGATATACCTCCGGCACCCCGCGGTGTTCCCCAGATTGAGGTAACCTTTGATCTTGATGCCAACGGAATTTTAAATGTCTCCGCAAAAGATCTTGGTACCAGCAAGGAACAGTCGATCAGGATTACGGCATCTTCAGGACTGACCGAGGAAGAGATTGACAGAATGCAGAAAGATGCCGAACTGCATGCCGAAGACGATAAGAAACGCAGGGAGCTGGTTGAAGCTAAAAATCAGGCCGATGCACTGATTCATGCCACCGAAAAGAGTCTTAAAGAGCTTGACGATAAAGTCGATTCTGAGACCAAGGCCAACGTTGAAACTGAGATTGAAAACGTCAAAAAGGCTCTGGAAGGAGACGATATTGATACGATAAAAGCAGCGGTTGAAGCCCTGACCGCCGCCTCTCACAAGCTGGCAGAGTTAATGTATGCCCAGGCAGCCAAGGATAATCCAGATGCGGGTGGTTCTGAAGGCGGGGACGGTGCCCAACAGCCTCCGAAGGACGATAAGGGCGATGATGATGTTGTTGATGCCGATTTTGAGGAGGTGAAGTAAGCGGACGAGTAGCCACCGTTTACACCATTCCCAAAGACAACTAATGGGAGAGGGAGTTTTCCCTCTCCCATTTTTTTTTGATATGCAGTATTGTGGTTTCCGTTTTGCTCCTCATTAATTGCAGTTATTAACCATTGAATCAGTGAATTTGTTATGAGAATTTTATCAGGTATTCAGCCCTCGGGAAAACTTCATATCGGTAATTATTTCGGTATGATGAAGACAATGATTTCCCATATGGAAAACTCCGATCTTTATGTTTTTATCGTCGATCTCCATGCTTTGACAAGTGTCCATGACCGTGATCGCCTGGCTCAGGGGACGATTGAGGCGGCGGCTGATTTTCTTGCGCTCGGCCTTGATCCTGAGAAATGTACGTTCTGGGTTCAGTCAGATGTACCCGAGGTATGTGAACTTACCTGGGTCCTTTCAACCCTGGCGCCTATGGGGTTGATTGAGCGCTGTCATTCCTATAAAGACAAGATTGCCAAAGGGATTACCCCGAGTCATGGTCTGTTTTCCTACCCGGTGCTGATGGCCGCTGATATTCTTTTGTACCAGGCCGAGCGTGTTCCGGTCGGTAAAGATCAGAAACAGCATCTTGAAGTCGCTCGGGATATTGCTCAGAAATTCAACAATGAGTTCGGAGAAACGTTTGTAATTCCTGAACCGGGAATTGACGAGAAAACGGCCACGGTGCCCGGGACAGACGGCCAGAAGATGTCCAAATCCTACGATAATACCATCCCCATTTTCCTGGATGGTAAGCCGATGAAAAAAAGAGTCATGGCCATTCAGACCGATGCCACACCGGTCGAAGAGCCGAAAAATCCCGATACCTGCAATCTGTTCCAGATCTTTAAGCTCTTTGCCCCTGCCGAGCGGCTGGAGGAGGTTCGTAACCTCTATATAAACGGCGGAGCAGCTTACGGTCATCTAAAGCTTGAATTGCTCGATTTGATCAGCGACTATTTTGCTGAGGCAAGAGCTGAGAAAGCCCGGTTCTTAGCTGATCCCGGTGAGGTGCGCAATATAATGAAACGAGGAGCCGAAAAAGCCAGGGTGAAGGCAAGCACAACATTGGAGCTGGTTCGAGATCGGGTTGGCCTGAACTATTAATCAGGATTCACAAAAAAAGGCCCGGCTTACGAGAAGCCGGGCCTTTTTTTTACCACAGATCTGTATCGAAAAAAGATTTAGAAATCGACGAGTTCCACATCGAATACCATGACCGAGTTAGGCGGAATCGGGCCTCTTCCGGAGGTTCCGTAGCCCAGTTCGGGTGGAATGATCAAAATTCGCTTTTCTCCTTTTTTCATGGATAAAAAAGCCTCGTCCCAACCTTTGATTACCCTGCCGTTGCCCACAGGAAACTTAATCGGCTCCTTTCGATCATAAGAGCTGTCAAACTTCTGGCCGTTGAGCAGTTTGCCGGTGTAGTGGGCGGTAACCGTGGCTCCCTTTGCCGGGGTTTGATCACCGCTGCCTTCTTCAACAACAACGTATTTTAATCCGCTGGGTGTTGTGATGGCATCCGCATACTTCGTCTCTATCTGGATCTGCTGGGCTTCCAGAGCGGTCAGTTCTTTGTCCTGCTGCCGATCTTTCATGGTAACCAGCAAGTTGTCGAAGGCGGCCTGATCAGCCTGGAAAGCTTCAGCATCCTTGCCGACCCGGATAATTTCTATGGTTTCAATTTTGTCACCCTGTTTAATTGCATCAACAACGGACTGACCGGAAATTACATATCCAAATACCGTATGTTTGCCATCAAGCCAGGGAGTCGGTACGTGGGTAATGAAGAATTGTGAACCGTTGGTGCCCGGACCGGAATTAGCCATGGACAGAACACCCGGGGCGTCATGACGCAGCTCCGGGTCAATTTCATCGGGGAAGGTGTAACCGGGACCACCGGTGCCGGTGCCCAGCGGGCAGCCGCCCTGGACCATGAAATCGGGAATAACTCTATGAAAGGTCAAACCGTCGTAATATCTGGTACCCGATTTGCTGCCACCTCCGAGTTCCTTGGTACCCTCGGTCAGACCGACAAAATTGGCTACGGTCAGTGGTGTTTTTTCAAATTCGAGCAAACAGAGAATTTCTCCTCTGCTGGTGAAAAATTTTGCGTAAAGGCCATCTTTGAGTTTTGCCTCGGACATATTTGCGTCTCCGTGGATATAGGTAAATAAGGCAATCAGTACTATGAGAAACCGTGCTGATCTGTTCATAACTCCTCCTATGCGATGTTTTGCGTTCAAACGAACTGTTCTGACTACACGATCCTCCAGGTGTTGTCAAGCTGTTGTCAATTGACGTCCACCGGGTTAAGGATTTCAAGATTGGTAAATCGTTAGCTGTTGACGTGTATTGTTTCAGAGGGTTTATTGGACATGGTTGCTGGTAAGCCAATTACATTTCAATTTCTGGAAAAACTATAGTGCTCCATATCGGGTGAAGACGCGTGTTTGTCTTGTATCAATTAATTGTCGGCCTGGTTTTCTGGCTTTGTTTCCCGTTTCTGCTGATCTTCGTCTGGATCACCGGTAAACATCGGAGTGGTCTTTGTGAACGTCTGGGATTCTACAAATTTGACTCTACACCTCGGTCACAGGGTCCGCGGATCTGGATTCATGCAGCCTCTATTGGCGAGGTGAGGGCAGCGGGTATCCTTATCGGATACTTGGAAGATGCGCTTCCGGAGTTTGATATCCTGGTTACCACGATGACCATTCATGGCCGTGATTTTGCCCGTAAGTATCTCGGCACAGATTGCTGTTTCTTGGCACCACTCGATGTACCATTTATTGTCGATCGTGTGATCGCCAAAGTTACACCCAATGTCTATGTCTGCCTGGAAACGGAATTGTGGCCGCTTCTGATCAGAAAATTACATGGCAATAACACGTCGACTCTTCTGCTTAACGGGAGGTTATCTGATAAATCCATCGGCAATTATCGACGTTTTCGACTGCTTTTTGGACCTGTCTTGCAGAGTTTCAGTGCCATCGGCGCGATAACGGTTGTGGATCGACAGCGTTTTATAGATATCGGCGCAGCCTCAGCCTCCGTTGAGGTAACCGGAAACATCAAACATGATAGTGTAATTCCCCTGGAGCAGGAAGAGATCATCAACAAATGGCGCCAGATAATGCGTATCTCCAGGGATACAGACGTTTTTATTGCCGGATCCACTCATAGCCCTGAAGAAGAACTTCTACTACCCCTGTTTGATGAGTTAAGTGCACAATACAATCAGCTCTGTCTCATTGCTCCGCGCCACCTCGATCGACTGGATGGCCTTGGAGCTCTGTTAGCTCAAAACAATATCGCATACGATCGTTTGAGTAGTTTGATTCAAGGCGAGCACCGCAACCATTCATTAATTCTGGTCGACACTATAGGTGATCTGGCTGAACTTTATTCCATTGCAACCTTTGTTTTTGTTGGGGGCAGTTTAACACCTTATGGCGGACATAATGTTATGGAGGCCGCAATCTGGGAGAAAATCATCTTCTTCGGTCCCCATATCGACGATTTCAGAGAAGCGGCAGAGTGGTTGGTAAAAAGCGGGGGCGGATTTATGATAGGGAGCGTCAGCGAAATGGAAGATCAATTGTGTGCGTTTCTCAATGATCGTGACAAATTAATCGAGGCGCAGAAATGTGCGGGAAAAGCCGCCAGGAAAAGACAGGGGGCCGGGGAGCAACAGGCTCAACTGATCCTGCAGGTTCTTGGCTCTAAGCCTTTAAACGGTGAAAGGTGATACATGAAATTGCTGTCATGGAATGTTAACGGTTTGCGGGCCGTATTTAAAAAAGGATTTGTTGAATTGGTTCAGTCGATGCAGCCGGATATACTCTGCCTCCAGGAGACCAAACTTCAGGAAGACCAGCGGAGCCCAGAAATGCTTGATATGGGCGGCTTTCAATCGTATTGGGACTATGCTTCGACCAGGAAGGGATATAGCGGTGTGGCCGTGTATACGGCTAAACATCCTGAGAATCATCGCAATGGCTTTGGAATAGAACGGTTTGACGCGGAAGGACGAGTCATTGAGCTTGATTATGGTAAATTTATTCTCTTTAACGTCTATTTCCCCAATGGCCAGAAGGACGAAGAGCGGCTGAAGTATAAACTTGATTTCTACCGCGATTTCTTTGCCTACACCGATGAGCTGAAGGATCAGGGCAAAAGTCTGATTATTACCGGGGATTTTAACACCGCACATAATGAGATTGATCTTAAAAATCCGAAGTCGAACAAGGATCGCTCCGGATTTTTAAGGATTGAACGCGACGTCCTTGATGAGATTATCAGCCGGGGATATGTCGATACCTTCCGCCATTTTTATCCGGATACCGTGAAGTATTCCTGGTGGAGCTATCGTTTCAATGCCAGGAAAAACAATGCAGGCTGGCGGATCGATTACTTTTTCGTTACCAGAGATCTCATTGACAGCGGCGTTGTCAGAGATGCCTTTATCCTAAATGATATCGCTGGATCCGACCATTGCCCGGTTGGCATTGAATTATCCCTCTAATCGGATCATCCCGACGCTCTGTTTGCGGTAGCCACTCTCAATACCAGGTAACCACAGACGCCGCTGATGAATGAACCGGCAATAATTCCGATTTTTGCGTATTCTTGAAAGACCGGTTCGCTGAAAGACAGTGCCGAGATAAAAAGCGACATGGTAAAACCGATGCCGCCCAGAAAACCGACTCCTAGGATCATCGGCCAGGTAGCTCCGGTAATGAGGTTGACCCGCAGAATTTTGGTAGCCAGCCAGGTGAACAGTGTTACGCCAATCGGCTTGCCAAATGCGAGGCCAATAGTCACTCCGAGGGTGACCGGATGAAAGATCGCATCGCCAAGATCCAGAGCCCCAAAGACAACTCCGGCGTTCGCCAAAGCAAAAAGCGGTAAGATCAGGTATGCGACCCATGGCTCCATTGCGTGCTCCATGCGCTGCAAGGGTGTTTCCACCATGGAACAGGCAATGTTGATCGAATGCACTGCATCCAGGTGGGTTCGGTTTACCATGATGGTATAGCCGCACTCATCTCCTTCACAGGTAATCTGCTCAAGCCGTTCTTGAACCATTTTCATAAAAACGTCGGTGTTGTACCTGCTTTTTGACGGAATGAACATCGAGACTACTACTCCGGTAATGGTCGCGTGCAGACCGGAATGGGCAACCATATACCAGAGGATGGCGCCCAGAACCAGATAAGCAAGCGGATTTCGGACCCAGAAGCGATTCAGCATAAAGAGTATGGCACAGATCATGACGCCCCCGGCCAGATATGAAAGATGGATCTCTGGGGTGTAAAAGAGGGCAATGACCAGTATGGCTCCGAGATCATCGGCTATGGCAAAGGCAGTTAAAAATATTCTGATACCAAACGGAATTCGTTTACCCAGTGTTGACAGGATGGCAAGGGAGAAGGCGATATCAGTGGCAATGGGGATGCCCCAACCGGAGGTGGAGTCGGCACCGTTGTTAAAAATAAAATAGATAAGGGCTGGAAAAATCATGCCACCGACGGCTGCTGCCACCGGCAGAGCTGCCCGGCGCGGGTCAGAAAGTCCGCCGACCAGCATTTCTCTTTTTATTTCAAGGCCGACGGTGAAAAAGAACAGGGTCATCAAACCGTCGTTAACCCAATGGGCCAGTGAATGAGAAAGTGCTGCACCGCCGATACTGAGCGTGAACTCTCTATGCCAGAAGTGAGCGTAATTATCCGGACTGACGTTGGACCAGATAAGCGCTGCTATTGATGCGGCCAGCAGAAGAAATCCACCATTTGATATGGTGTTGTAAAAATTTTGAAATGCTGTATTGGCGATAACCTTGGTTACCAGAGATTCAGGACTGATCTGATCTTCCGGAACGGGCTCATTGTACATCGGTATACCAACTTTTTGCATCTATCGAGTCTCCCGAGTTGGTTTTTGTCTAGAAACGTTTATGGGTGACCGGCTGGAAGGGCCGGATTATATAACTTCACTTCAAGAGAGATTTCCTCTATTTCTCCATCTTCTGTTCTTCGGACTTTAACTGGCAGCAATTCCCCGACACTTTTATCCAGTAATGCCAATCGTATATCGTCCATTGTCTTTATGAGTATGCCATCTATAGTGAATACTATATCATGCTCTTGTATTCCAGCGGCAATCGCATTTGATTGTTGATTTATCCTCACAATTTCCATCTCTGTTCCGTCCTGTGCCTGCCGTTCCTGAAGCATTACACCGATTTTTCCTTGTGGTGAAAATTCATGTGATTGAAGAAAAAATAGATAATCTGCGGTGGCGGCCAATTCATGTGCCAAGAGGCTGCTGGTCGCCAGATTGACAACCGATGCCTGAGATACGGGCAGTCGCCTGGCAACCCTTGGAGGAATGCCGGAGTCTTTGCGGGAGTGTTGGCTGCCCGCCAGAACAATCATTCTTGTTGTCGGGTGTTTCTCAAGATAGGTGCTGATCGACTCGGCCATGGTTTCGTCCCACAGGGCCTGAGCTTGAATGAAGCCGCCAAGGCTACCATCTGCGTGATTGCCCTGACCGTGCATCTCGTGGGTTTGGGAAAGTCTTTGGATATAACCTGCCATATCGAGTTGCCGATCGCTGGGCAGGGATTGCTTTTGGTCCAGGGAGAGTGATTCAGTGGTGCCTTCCTTAAACACAGAACTGACGATCTCTCGTTCCACATTGAGACCGATTATTGGTATTTTGTGTTTACGGGCAAAGTTGAAAATCGGCCTGAATAATCGATAATCGTATCTCCACACCTCATTATATTTTGATTCTCGTACAAAATCAGATTCACTGAAGGTGGAATCGGTGATATATCGATCCAGGGCCGGTTGGCTGGTTCTGGGAAACATTTCCATGCCGATGGCAAGATCAGGGTCTCGCTCGAATAGGGCTTCTATCAGCATCATTTGCAGCAGATGATCGGGTCTGGAATTGTGTGTTTCCCCAATATATACAACGCGGTGTTCAGCGAGACGATCTACTATATTGTCAAATTCCAATAATTGGGAAACGGCAATACCGCCAGGTGGTTTTTCAAGTTCTACTCTGATTCCCATTGATGATTCGGCAACTCTTTTTTCGACGTTTCTACCATTCTGAAAATGCAGATACGAGTATTTGCCGTAATGGGGAAGACGGTGGATAACGGCCTGCGTCTCATCCTTGATGCTCGATGAAATCAGAGCAATTGTCTGTTTCAGGTTGAGAGGATTTACCCTTACGTCAAGTGTGAATCCGTCTTTTGGGTGTGGGGGAGTTGCAAACAGGCTTCGTGAGTGTTTACCAGAAATGCCCAAGAAAATGAGCGAATTTTGCTCGAGATCATCATCTTTTACAGCGGAACTGTCTTTTACCGGCCAGGAGTAACGCTCAGCAAATTTTAGAAACGGTTCATACACATCCTTTTCACTCTCATCAGCGAGTATGACAAGTATCTGTTCAGATCCAAGCAGCCTGGACCAGAGTGGCGTATCTTCTTCAGCGGACAGTGTGCGCAGGATATCGTAACTCTGATCTATGATTAATTCCAACGGCGGTGAATCAAAACTCAGTGAGATTTCGGTTCTGGCGGTGTTGATCAGTTTCTGGAAATGATGTGTTCCTGAAAGGGTTTTTACTGTGATTGGCAGATACAGTTCATAGGGAGGGCTCTGTTTCTGGAGTATGGTAAAAGCAAATATGGTTGTCTCTGCTGTTTTGATGTCAACATCGACGACCTCCAATTCAGGCAGATCGAGCCGAGCCAGCCGCTGGGAGAAAAAATTGTTCAGATCGGTCTCTGATTCCTGCTCGAATAATTCCTTCAGATCTTTCCAGGAGGCTGATTTACTGCTGAATTCCTGATTAAATCTACGCAGCGTTCGATAAAACGTTTCCGGTCCAACCCGGTTTTGCAGTTCGTGGAAGAGCATCGCTGAGCGTTGGTAGCCGACAGCTCTTGTTGCT